>CAKPPW010000004.1 GCA_934177995.1 uncultured Bacilli bacterium | reverse complement strand
GAGCAAAAAAGTGAATTTGTAGAAATACATATTCACTTTTTTATGTCAAGAATTATTTTTACCGAAACTCAAATTTTACTATTATCATAACTATAATTCATTGAACATTCCCTAAAAATAATAGCACTATTTCATAAAAGAAAAAAGAGGTTACCCTCTATTTTTTATGTGTTTTTAGAAATATAAGTTTTTGTTAATACTTTATTAGCAGTTTTTACAACATAATTACTAGCTTCTAAATAGGAACTATCTAGTTCAGCTTGATTTCTTTTTATCTTATTCTCTATTGAACTATTAACAGCATTTACATGTGAAGTAGATACAACATATGCTACTTCATTACTTCTTCTCTTAATTATAGGTTTATAATTTAGCTTAACTCTTTTTATTCCCATAATAACATCTTTCTATTATAAATAATACTATTTCTCTAATAATGCTAACTTTTCTTTCTCTTCTTTTAATTTTTCTCTATCCATATCAACAATATTTTTAGGAGCTTTTGCTACATAGTTTTCATTAGCAAGTAACTTTTCACGTCTTGCAATAGAAGATTTTAAAGCAGCAATTTGTGTTTCTTTTAGAACTTTATCAGCTTCTGTTTCCATTTTTTCAAAGAAGATAGTTGCTTTTACTCTTTTAGAAAATACTTTATATGATTTAATACCAAGTGGTTCATTAACTAAACTTTCATCTAGCTTTAACATCTTAACAATTAAATCATTGTCATCAGTAGTATCAAACATAACTTTCATATCCTTAGTCATATTATTTTCTGCTTTAACATTTCTAAAGCTTCTAATAAACTCTATCTCATCATCTACTACCTCTTCTTCTAACTCGAAGATATATTTCTTACTATACTTAGGATAGTTGCTAATCATGATAGATTCTTCTTCCTTAATTGGTAACATTTGATAAATTTCTTCGGTTACATAAGGCATAAATGGATGAAGTAGTTTTAAAATATTAGTTAAGATATAACACAAAGTTGATTTAGTAGCCTCATCACTCAAACTGTATTTAGCCATTTCAATATAGCTATCACAGAAATATGTCCAGACAAAGTCATAAATAACACTACCGGCATTATTAAACTGATATTTATCCATAAATTTCTTAGTAGTATGAAGCATCTTCTCAAACTTAGTTAAAATCCATTTATCTTCTGGTTTTAAATTATCAAGATTAATTTCCTTTATATCACTAATATTAGTTAAAACAAACCTTGAAGCATTCCAAATCTTATTAATATAATTCCAAGTAGCTTTAATCTTATCTTCATCAAAACGCATATCAGTACCGGCTGATACATCTGTTGCTAGATAATATCTTAATGAGTCTGCTCCATACTTTTCAATCATATCAAATGGAT
The DNA here is from genome assembly GCA_934177995.1 of uncultured Bacilli bacterium. Lineage (GTDB taxonomy): Bacteria > Bacillota_I > Bacilli_A > RF39 > UBA660 > Onthousia. Next base: position 67,947 of record CAKPPW010000004.1, on the reverse strand, counting down.
CTATTCCATTACCTAAACTCTTACTGAATTTTCTTCCTTGTTTATCACGAATTAAACCATGAATTAAACAGTCTTCAAATGGTCTTTGACCAAGTAATTCTTCTCCTTGGAAAGTCATTCTATTAACCCAGAACGGTATGATATCATATCCAGTTACTAAACAGTTATTAGGATAATATCTTTTTAATAGTTCTGTATCTTCTGGCCAACCAAGAGTAGCAAATGGCCATAAAGCACTAGAAAACCAAGTATCTAGGACATCTTCATCTTGAACCCATCCTTCTTCTTTAGGAGGATTAATGCCAACATATACTTTATCTTCTTTGTACCAAGCTGGTATTCTATGTCCCCACCATAATTGACGAGAGATACACCAATCATAGGTAATTTCCATCCAGTGATTCATAGTCTTTTCATATCTGGAAGGAACAAAATGAACCTTTGTTTTACTGTCTTTTTGGTTAGCAAGAACTTGATCAGCTAAGCCTCTCATCTTAACAAACCATTGTTTCTTAATCATTGGTTCAATGATAGCATCAGTTCTTTCACTGTGACCTACTTCATGAGTAAGTGGTTCTACTTTTAATAGTAGTCCTTTCTCTTCTAGTTCTTTTATTACTTTACTACGTGCTTCTTCTCTTGAAAGTCCTACATAGTCTTTACCACAATTTTCATTCATGGTAGCATCATCATTCATAATAACTAGCTTAGTAAGATTATGTCTTAGTCCAACCTCGTAGTCGTTAGGATCATGAGCTGGTGTTATTTTAACGGCACCTGTTCCTTTTTCCATATCAGCATGTGGATCAGTTATAACTGGTATTTTTCTATCTACTATTGGTAGTATTACATTTTTACCAATAAAATCTTTATATCTTTCATCATTTTCATTAACAGCTACAGCCATATCACCAAATAAAGTCTCTGGTCTAGTAGTTGCTACATCTATAAATTTATCGCTATCTTCTAGCTTATATTTCAAGTGATAAAAAGCTCCTTTTTCTTCTTTATAAATAACTTCTTCATTTGATAGAGCTGTTTTTGCTACTGGATCCCAGTTAATAATCTTTTCGCCACGATAGATTAATCCTTTATTATAATAATCTACAAACACTTTTTTAACAGCATCTTCAAGCCCTTTATCTAGGGTAAATCTTTCTTTAGAATAGTCTAGGGAAATACCAAGTTTGGCCCATTGCTCTCTAATGATAAAAGCATGTTCGTTAGTCCATTTCCAACATTCTTCTAAGAACTTATCACGTCCTACTTCATATTTATTTTTGCCATTATCTTTTAGTCTTGCTACTACTTTAGCTTCTGTAGCAATAGCAGCATGATCCATTCCAGGAAGCCATAAACAGTCATAGCCTTCCATTCTTTTATATCTAATAATTATATCTTGTAGTGTTACATTCCAAGCATGTCCTAGATGAAGCTTTCCGGTGACATTAGGTGGAGGAAGTACAATACAGTATGGTTTTTTAGCCATATCTCCACTCTTAAAATAACCTTTCTTCATCCAGTAGTCATATTTTTCTTTCTCTACTTCACTATGATTATATTTCTTATCTAACATTTAAATCATCCTTTCTTTTAAAAAATAAAAACCTCTCTATCCAAAGGACGAGAAGTTCGTGGTACCACCTTAATTTGTATGTTTAACATACCTTATTTATTTAACGGTTTTCCCGGGATAACTTACTACTATTTCAGAAATCCTACTCTTGTTGCTACCTTCCATATCTTCTATTGTTAAGTCTCACCTACCCTTAACTCTCTAAAAATAAAATGATATGTACTCCTCAACAGTCAATGTATTTACATGTATTATAGTATACTGCTTTTAAAATAGCAAGTACTACATATACTTTTGCATTGATTTCATCATTTGATTAACTTGTTTTTGACTAGGTTTTCTACCCATTTGCATCATCAAAGCTTTAATCATTTCTTCATTTATTGGTGGATTCTTCTCCATATACTTCTTAGTAACATTTCTTGCTATAAAAAAACCAATTACTGCTCCAATAAGAAGTCCTACTACTATTAATAATATATCATGTAACATCTTTTTTCACCTCGAGTTTATTTTACTAAATATTTTCTATCTAGACAAGTAAATTTTATCTTTTAATTTGATTTTTACATCTTGAAAATAACTGTAATTTTTTTAAATACTTATTACATTCTATAAGACATATTTTATCACTTACTAACAATATTTAGCAAGAAATAAAACGACTATTTCTATTATTCCTTTCATTATAATTCATAATAATCATAAGCAATTATCATGTTTTTGAAAAATATTTCCAAAAGTAGTAGATTTGGGTAAGTTTTTGAAAAATATTTCCAAAAGTATCTGGTTTTGGTAAGCTTTGGAAATATATTTTATTTTTATCTTGATAATACTTCATTATAATTTTCTAAGAAGAAGTAGTCTTGATTCTTAAAATCACAAATAAAATAATTATTATTTAGCCCATTTAATACTTTTAAGAAAAAAGAATGATAGTAATTAGTCTTTAACAGCATATAACTTTTTTTAATAGCAAGTGATCCTATTTCTTCATGTGAAGGATTATTATAATAATGAATGCCTTTTCTTTTACTATAAGGAATAGACTGATGATATTTAATAAAGATATGTTGATCTAACTTATCTTTATCTATCTTTTTTGTTAGCTGTTTAAATAGACTATAACCATACTTAGCATTATCTTCTCCTAAGAAATATATCTGTTCTAGAATCTGATATAAAATAGAAGGTTTATCTTGATATAAACTTTTAAACTCATCTTTAATTTCAAAAATAAAAAACTCTCTCATATAATCACCATAGTAATCATAACAAGAAAGTTTTAAAAATATTGTCGAATTATTTAAGTAATGCTTCTATTTTTAATGATATTTCTTCTTTCGTAAAACCATAGAAAGAATTAACTTCTTCCGTCTTACCACTAGCACCAAACTTATCAAGTGTAAATAAGTAACTATCTTTATAAACAAAGGAGTACCAAGAATAACTTGATCCTTTTTCAATAACGAATTTTTTAACTCCTAAAGGTAATAACTCTTCTTTTTCTTCCTTTGTTAAATTATTATATCTTTCAATTGATGGCATACTAACTACTCTTAAGTCATAACCTTTTTCTTTTAATAATTGCATAACCTCAAGAGCTAAAGTCACTTCTTCGCCAGTAGCGATAATAACACCATCTAGTTTTCGCTCTTCATTATGAACAATATATCCTCCTTTACTAGTAGCAGAAATAGAAGTTGATTCTAATATCTTGATAGAATTTCTTCCAATAATTAAGGAACTAGGACTATTATTTTCATAAATAGTTTTAAATGATCCAATTACTTCATTAGAATCAGCTGGTCTAAACACTTCCATATTAGGAATAGCTCTTAAACTAACTAATTGTTCTACTGGTTGATGCGTTGGTCCATCTTGGCCTATTGAAATAGAGTCATGCGTAAAGATATAAGTAACAGGAAGATTCATAAGAGCTGTTAATCTAAGTGCTGGTTTTAAGTAGTCACTAAAGCTTAAGAAGGTTGAGACAAAAGGACGATAGCCTGCAAGAGCAAGACCATTAGCAATAGATGCCATAGCATGCTCTCTTACACCAAAATTAATATTTCTACCAACATAATTATCTTTAGTAAATGGTGTTAATTCATTTAAATATATCTTAGTTGATGATGAAGTATCAGCATTGCCTCCTATTATTAAAGGACTAATTAAGGAGTAAGAATTAAGTACTTTCTTAGCACTTATTCTAAGCAATTCTTCATTATCATCTGGTTTTGTATAATCAAGAGTTGTTAATTTAATAGATTTATCAGGATTAATTAATTTATCTAAAATACTTATCTCTTCTTCAGCAAGTGTTTCTTTTCTCTCATCAAAGTTAGTTACTAAGTCTTTATTTCTTTCTCTGATATAACCTCTAAACTCTTCTACTGCTTCATTACTAATGGTAAAAGGAATATCACGAACCCCAAGAGTAGTTTTTATCTTAGTTACTTCTTCTTTATCAAAACAACCAGAATGGCTTTTATTACTACCAGCTAGACTAGAGTCTTTACCAATTGTCGTTGCTACTTGAATGATGGTTGGTTTATCAGATTCTTTTGCTTTTATAATAGCATCATCGATATCTTGTGGATCATCACTTGTTGTTAAAACATTCCAGTGCATACTTTCAAATCTTAAAGTAATATCTTCATCAAAGACATTATCTATCTTGCCATCCATTGTTACTTTATTAGAGTCATAAAGTACTATTAAATTATCTAGTTTTAAACTTCCAGCAAGAGAGGCCGCTTCATAGCTAACCCCTTCCATCAAATCACCATCACCACATAAACAGTAAATATTATAATCAATTAACTTTTCTTTTCTATTGATTAAAGCTTCCGTATGTTTTTCAGCTATGGCATACCCAACAGCCGTAGCAAAGCCTTGCCCTAAAGGTCCAGTTGTCATTTCAACTCCTGGTGTTTTTTTATACTCAGGATGTCCTGGTGTCTTAGAATTTAATCTTCTAAAAGCCTTTAAATCATCAAGTGATAAATCATATCCAGCAAAATAAAGAATGGAATAAAGTAAGCTAGAACCATGTCCTGCACTCATTATAAATCTATCACGATTATAAAAGTCTGGATTAGTAGCATCAAACTTTAAATGATTTAAATACAAAGTATAAAGAATAGGAGCCGCTCCTAAAACAATACCTGGATGTCCACTTCCAGCTTCTTCTATCATATCAAGACCAAGAGCCTTAATCTCACTAATTATTTTTTCTTCTATTTTCTTAGGTAACATTATAAGTCATCCTTCTTTCCTCTAAACAAATCTAATAATAGATGTTTTTTATATCTAGACATCTTCTCAAGATAATATCCATTATCAAATTTAATTATATCTTTTTTAAAGTCGACAGAAGTAACTCTATCTAAGTTTATAATACAATTTCTATATACTTGAAAGAATCTTCCATCTAATTGTTCCTTAATCTGACTTAGACTAAGTGGTACTTCATACTCTCCATGAGAAGCATAGACAGTACAAATCTTACTATCTGGTTCTCTTATTATATAATATATATATTTAAGTTCTATTTTTGAATATACCCTTTTCCTTTGATATGTTAGACATCTATCTTTACCCCGATAACTTTTCATAACAATATCTAGTACTTCATGCATTTTTCTTGTGCAACTATCAAGTTTACTAATAAAGTCTAACACAAATAATCTATTAGTTATTATTTCATAACGATATTCACTAAAGGAAGAAACTATTATGATAATAGAATTCCAATCTTCTAACATCTCTCTTATGTATCTAGCCGCATCTATTCCAGAACCATAATTAGTTTTAATGTCTAGGAAATACACTTTAAAACCAATTTCTTTTTTGGCTAATTCTTCAAACTCCTTATCATACCCAGCAAATGGATAAACTTTATAATCCATATCAGTATTCATCATATAGTCATCTATCTGCTTTTTCATTCCTTGTCTAAAAAATTGATCATCATCACATACAATAAAATTTAACATAGTACCTCCTTAGCCATATTCTACCAAATTGAAAGAATAAAGTCTATATTATGATTTCCTGATATCATTTATAGCTTGAGGAATAAATTTTATTGTATCTCTTGCCATATACGATATGTCATTAGTTGTATTTAAAGCAAGAGAAGCTGAATAGCCAGCAAGAAAGCTAGCAGCAGCTATTAATTTAGGTGATACTTTATTATAGCTAACAAGACCTGTTAATATTCCTGATAAGACATCACCACTGCCTGCAGTAGCCATACCAGCATGGCCTTCATTTACAAAGTAAGTGTAATCACCATCTGTTACGATAGTAGTAGTCCCTTTCAAGAGTAAAATAACTTTATACTTTTTAGCAAAGGAAATAGCTAGTTCTACTGGATTTTCTAAGACTTCTTCAACACTCTTATCAATTAGTCTTGCAAATTCTTTAGGATGTGGTGTTAAAACAACTTCACATTTTTTATTTAATGGTAAAGACTTATCTATCATTGCTAATCCAGAAGCATCTATTATTAACGGTGTTTTACTATTAGTAAGCAAATAATCTAGAATCATTTTATTCCACTTACTAATATCAAGACCGGGTCCAAATAAAGTAGCTGTACTATCATTAATAATAGTATTTAACTGTTCTATATCATCAAGACACATTAAAGTACTCTCTAAAAGATAAGGAGCTACTATATCTGTTAATTTTCTATCAACAACTAACGTTGCTCTTCCTGTACCAGCAAGTAAACTAGTTAAAGATAGGTTAGCTAGTTTAATCGCTCCACTATAAGAGATACTACCACCAATTAAATAACTCTTACCATAACTACCTTTATTAGAAAAGTTTAGTCTTTCAGGAAAATACTCTTTTATATCCGTCATTTCTAAAAGATTAATATTAGATAAAGTATCTTTATCCTTATATAATATTAATTTACCAATATAATCTTTTGCCATATTTAGAAAATGACCTGGTTGATAAGCCTGATAAACTATTGTTTCTCTTGATTTTAATATATCCGTACCCAGTCCATTAATGTTAGATAGTGAAGCATTAATATCAATACTTACTGTTCTATCAAGCTTATTTAATCTAGTGATAGTATCTTTATCTAGATATTTACTGCTACCTAGAAAATCAAAGATATAGTCAAACTCTTCTATCTTTATATTATTATTATAAACAGTAAGATTAGAAAATTCCCTCTTAAAGATATCTAAATAGTTAATTCTATCTTCACTTATCAGTAATAGTGGTTTATTTATTCTTCTTTCTTGGTGATAATATTTTAATAAGTTTTCTAATTCTTCTTTACTTAAGATATTATTTTTTACAATTATACTTTCCATATGCCACCTCTATTTATATAGTATATCTAAATCTACTAAAGTATCTATTCCTTCTACTTTACCTCTATCAGTCTTCTGCCAAACATTATAGTCTTTCTGATAGGTAGTAATATCTGTATAGTGTGCTAACCAAGTAGCATAGTTATTATTAGTGAAAACATTTTCTAAGTAGTATTTACTACCATATAACATTCCTTGATAGTTTTCTTTTTCAATAGTAGTAAGGAATGTTTCTACTACTTCTTCTAGATGATAAAATGATAGATTAAACTCTTGATATATAGAAAAGTTTTCCCAATCAAAAACTATAGGTAGAGCAAGATCATTTCCATTTAATTCTTTTAAGACAAACTCTGCTTCTTTCTTAGCATCCTTCTTATTTTTAGCATAAGAATAGAAATAAACTCCTGTCTTAATGCCTGCTTTCTTAAAACCTTCTAGATTTCTTTTAAATTTAGGATCAAGGATAAACTCACCATCTATTCCACTTCTTGTCCCTATTCTGATAAAAGCAAATTCAACACCCGCTTCTTTTACTTTATCATAATCAATATCACCCTGCCACTTAGATACATCTATACCAATTAATGTATTATCAGTCTTATTCTCATTATAAAAATCTTTAAAATCAACTATTTCTTTATTACTAGGTATTTGATAATCACTCTTTTCTCTTACTGTAATAGTAAAGTCACTTCTTGTAACATTGCCACTAGAATCTATTGCTTCATAAACTAATGGATAATCTCCTAGTGTATTAAAGTCATAGTCCCCTACTACTTGACAAGTAGGCTTATCATCATAGTTATCACCGCAAAACACTTCTTTAGCAAAGTCTTCAGTAGAACCTAAATCAACATAGTATAAGCTACTTAAAGAGATAACTGGTGGAGTTGTATCTACTACTTCATAAGTAAATGTGTAGCTAGCTAGCCGATTATCATCATTCTTATAATTAATAGTATAAGAGTGGTTTCCTACCTTTTTAGTATCTAACTCTCTATTTTTAAAAGTGCCATTAATTGACTTAATAACACTATCTAGTTCTACCTTGCTATAAACTTCAAAAGTTAAATCATCACTTAAACTTACTTCTACTTTGACTTTTTGATTAGCTAGAAAGACAATACTGATAACTAGTAAACTTGCTACTAAGAAAAGGACTATTATTGATTTTCGCATTCGTCAGTTTTCATCTCCTCTTTTAATCTATATAAGAAGTTTAAAGCATCCATCGGACTCATCTCTAACGGATTAATCGCTTTTATTTTTTCTAGATATTTATCATCTTTATTAATCTCTTCTTCTTTTTCTAGATCAAACAAACTAGTCTGGGTATAAATAGTTTCTCTCTTTTCTTGATTTTCATACACTTCAAGTATTTCTTCTGCTCGTTTTATTAAAGATTTAGGAAGATTAGCTAAACTTGCTACATTAATACCATAACTCTTATCAACTGATCCACTTTTTATCTTATGAAGGAAAGTTAGTTTACCATCTTCTTCAATCGCTGATACATGAACATTCTTTAAATGAGATAAATTACTAGATAATAAGGTTAATTCATGATAGTGTGTAGAAAATAATGTCTTAGCCCCAATATTATCATGGATATATTCAAGTATCGCTTGAGCAAGACTCATTCCATCGTATGTAGCTGTACCTCGTCCTAACTCATCAAATAAGATTAAACTGTTTTTAGTAGCTCTTGATATTGCCATATTAGCTTCTTTCATCTCAACCATAAAAGTACTTTCGCCACTAACCAAATCATCACTAGCCCCTATTCTTGTAAAGATTTTATCAAATATAGGTATAATACAACTCTTAGCTGGTACAAAAGATCCTATCTGAGCCATAATAACAGTAATAGCAAGTTGACGCATATAAGTAGATTTACCAGCCATATTAGGTCCTGTAATAAGTAAGATAGAAGTATCTTGATCCATTAAAATATCATTAGCAACATACTTTTCATTCTTCTTAGCCATCACCTCTTCTACTACTGGATGACGACTTTCTACTATCTTTATTTCATTCTTATTACTTAAAACTGGTTTTACAAAATGATAAGTATCTGCTACAAACGATAAAGAAGAAAGCATATCAATCTCTGCTAAGATACTAGCACATTTCTGCAAGGGAATAACATATCTTTTAACTACTTCTCTTATTTGCATAAATAATTGATACTCTAAATTAATTATCTTTTCTTCTGCTCCTAAGATAATACTTTCTTTCTCTTTTAATTCTTTAGTAGTAAATCTTTCACAATTAGATAGTGTCTGTCTTCTATCATAACCAAATTCTTCTTTTACTAAGTTACACTGTCCTTTACTTATCTCAATATAGTAACCAAAGACTTTATTATAACCAACCTTTAAGTTCTTAATACCGGTTCTTTCTTTCTCTTTCTGTTCAAGTTCTAACAAAAAGTCTTTACTACCACTTGATAAGTCTCTTAACTCATCTAACTCACTATTATAACCTTTCTTTATCAAGTTACCCTCTTTTAAAGATATTGGTGGTTCTTCATTTAAACTACTATCAAATAATTCTACTAGCTCATCAAAAGTAGCTAATTCTTTATCATACTTTATCTCTTCTAGTATTTTCTTAACCGTAGGTAGGGCTTTTAAACTAGAATTTAGCTGTAATAAATCTCTAGCATTTAAATTACCATAACAAACTCTTCCAATAAGTCTTTCAATATCATAAACTTGATTCAGACTTTTCTTTAAATCATCTCTTAAGATAAACTCTGTTTGTAATACTTCTATATAGTGATATCTTCTCTCTAACTCTTTTCTATCTATCAAAGGAAATTCTAGATTCTTTCTTAAAAGTCTACTACCCATAGCAGTTTGATTCTTATCAAGTAACCACAAAAGACTATAAGTTTTCTCTCTTAATCTTAAAGTTTCTGTCAACTCAAGATTTCTCTTAGTATGTTCATCTAATAATAAATGGGCATTAACAAGTTCTACTTTAGCTTCCTGTAAATGTGATAAATCTCCTTTTTTGGTATCTACTATATAAGCAAGTAAATGTTTAATGCCTTGTTCTTTCCTTAAGTCTTTTAAGTTCTTATAAATATAGTTATACTTTTCTTCTTCATTATAGATATTATAGATAGTAACATTTAACTGATAAGTCTTTCTAAGGGTATTAATAAAGTTTCGATCTATCTCATCACTTACAATAATCTCTCCAAAACCATGTCTTATAATCTCTTGTAATAATTCTTGTAAACTGTCATTTAAAACTGTGACATATATCTCACCTGTAGATATATCAGCATAACTTAACGTATAAGAGTTAGCTGTATAAGTAATTGAGGCTAAAAAGTTATTCTTAGTATCATCTATTGAACCATCTAGTCTAGTTCCTCTAGTCACTATTTGAATAACTTCTCTTTTAACCATATCTTTAGTAAGTTTAGGATCTTCTACTTGTTCAACAATAGCTATTTTATAACCCATATCAACTAACTTATCAAGATATCCTTCATAGGCTTTAAAAGGTATTCCACACATTGGTACTTTTTCTTCTAATCCTGCTTGTTTCCCAGTCAAAGTTAATTCTAAAATCTTAGATGCTAAAATAGCATCATCAAAAAACATTTCATAAAAGTCTCCTAAGCGAAAAAAAATAATCGCATCAGGATTTTCATCTTTAATATTCATCCACTGTAACATTACAGGGCTTAGTTTAGTTCTATCTACTTCGTTTCTTAACATAATTTCACTTCCAACTTCTAACACCATCTATTATAGCTAAAATTTTGTTTTTGAACAAGAAAATTCGTGATAAAATAAGTACTGAAGGAGGATACATCATGAATATGGAACCGTTAGCAAAGAAACTAGAGCCTAAGTCTTTAGATGATGTTTTAGGACAAAAACATTTAATTGAAAAAGGAGCGATTTTAAGAAACTTAGTAGAGAAAAAGAAGCTAGTTTCGATGATTTTATATGGCAAACCTGGTATTGGAAAAACCTCTATTGCTAGATCTATTGTCAATGATTTAGATATGCCCTATCGTTTTTTAAATGCTACTATTAATAACAAGAAAGACTTTGATATGGTAGTTGAAGAAGCAAAAATTTATAATGGTATGATTCTTATCATGGATGAAATACATCGTCTTAATAAAGATAAGCAAGATTTACTACTGCCCCAATTAGAAAGTGGTTTAATAACACTTATTGGAATGACTACCTCTAATCCCTATCACGCTATTAATCCAGCTATTAGAAGTAGATGTCAATTATTTGAACTTAAAGAGTTAGAAACTACTGATATTATTGAAGGATTAAATAAAGCGGTTAAATCAACTTATCTCGAAGGTATAACCATCGATGATGAGACTATTAACTATATTGCCAATCTAGCTGGAAGTGATCTTCGTTATGCTTATAATCTTTTAGAGATTGCCTTCTATGCTAGTAATGATCAAAAAGTAGATATTAATCTAGTAAAGCAAATAAACTCTAAACCTGTTTTCTTTAGTGATAAGAATGGTGATGGTCACTACGATGTATTATCAGCTTTTCAAAAGTCAATTAGAGGAAGTGATGTTGATGCCAGTCTACATTATCTAGCAAGATTAATAACAGAAGGAGATTTAGATAGTATTTATCGTAGAATGAGTGTTATCGCTTATGAAGATATTGGTCTAGCTAACCCTAGTATTGGGCCTAGAGTAGCAGCAGCTATTGAAGCAGCGGAGAGAATTGGGCTACCTGAAGCAAGAATACCTCTTGGGACTATTGTTGTAGAAATGGCTCTATCACCAAAAAGTAATACCGCTCACCTAGCCTTAGATGAAGCAATTGATGATATCACTAAAGGTAATACTGGTAATGTACCTAATCATATAAAGACTGATTCTAAAGAGTATTTATATCCCCATGATTATCCTAATTCTTATGTTTATCAAGAGTATCTTCCAAAAAAACTTAAAGGGAAAAAGTATTATCATCCAAAAACCACTGGTTACGAAAAAAATATAAAAAGTTATTATGACTTTATCGAAAGAATGAAAAATAATAGTAAATTAAAAGATAGGTAACTAAAACAGTTTTAACCTATCTATTTAATTTTACTCAGTTTTTACGACATATGGATTTAGTGCCGTTCCATCACCCTTAGAGATAGTTACATCTTGCTTGATATTTATAACTGGACGGACCCCATCAGAATAGGCTACGTAATCCCACGGATGCAAGCTTCCTGATGACACCACACGCCAAACGATAACAGTCGAGCCGTAAGAATCGAAGTGAGACGGAGAAAGTGTCCAGAAGTACTTTCCATTATATAGATAATAATTACTATTAGCATAACCTGACTTTCCACCCGCTAAGGCTACTTCATCGGCTAGAATTAATCCTACCGGATAATTAAGTTTAGCACTCTCACTTGACACTTTAAATCTATCATTTTCCTGACTACATTTTAAGCTTGGAGCCTTATTATCTTGTATACGTCTATAAGCCGAATAAACAGTACTAGGTGTTGTTAAATATCCTGAACCTGATACCATACTCCTATCATTACAGAAAGTTGTATCTGCTAAATATGAAGTATAGTTTGTAAGATTATTTTGATACCAACTATCTAATTTTGTTTTTATTGGTGAGTCTGTTGTATTGGTCTGAGCATCTACTAAACTATTAGAACTATAACTTATTGGTTGTACTATCATTGTAGTAGCATTACTATATCCCGTTACTTTATAAACTACATTACAACTAGTTTCTAAACAACTATATAACTGATTATTTACTATCTCATCGTGATTATCAGTCCAGGTTAATTGTTTTATATCTCCTGTTAAAGTAAATTTTTTAGTTGACTCATCAAAAGTGTATCCTGTTCCATAATTATATTTTTGATTATTGGTAAACCAATTATATGTTGTAGTTCCATTATTTTCATGTAATGAAAAGTTTTCATTATATTTATATCCTACATAGGTTGGATCCCAGTATTTACTATTAAATTGTGAGTTACCTATCATCGTATTATCTCCAGTATCAGATGTACTCTTACCAGAATAAATCATTCTGACAGAACCATCTCCATTACGTCTGATGATTCTCCAGATAAATCCGGCAAAGGATACATAGTTATTCTTTACTGCCCCTCTATAATAGTAACTTTCTCCATCATCATCTTCTGTCATATATAGTCCATCAGTTTCACTATCATTTGGTGCTATTTTACTAAAATCAGGTGTCCCTTTGACTTTTATAGCAGTCTTAGCAGATTCTACTGTTGCTTCATGATTATTCATTACTAACATACAATCTGATAAAGTAGTAAAGCCATTATCTTTACAATAAGTATCTTCTGCTTGAGCAACAGTATCTGAAGTTTGTCCATAAACATTTACTCTTACTTTGTAGGTTAATCCACCATTATCATTCTGTGGATTATAATTCTCATCTACCCAGATTCTTAATCTATAATTAATTGTTGTCTCTCCTTGTTGATTTAAATTACCTGTATATAAACTCATCATGTCAGCAGGTCTTCCTGTATAAACATTTCCTGATGGTTCTTCATAGTAAATTCTTGGAGCCATTACTTCTTTTTCTTTCCCAGCACTATCTACAGTAGTTAAGTAATACTTAATATTATTACCACTAAAAGTATTACCTGTTTCTTCCTTAGCTGCTATTTCATAGTTGATATCGGTATTTCCAATGATAGATGACTTGACAGAAAAGTCAAAATACTCTCCACTATTTTTTCTAGTCTTACCAGTATTATCTGTTGTAGGCAAAGCATTATTTATTGATATAGTATTATTACTTTCAGTATAAAGCATCGTTATTGCTCCGGTTGTAATTGTATTTTCTTTCTTACCTATTCCACTATAGATAAAGGCTGAATAACTGATTCCTATTACAATTATTAATAAAAATATTGATGTTGCTACCGTTAATATATTTTTTAGCTTTCCCTTATTCATCTTCTACCACCCCTTTTATTTTAGTATTACTCAAAATGATAGATTCATACCTTTTTATCGTTAATTTATTACTTTGACAGTTTGATATTACTGCTCTCATCACTGTCTCACACCTTCCATTCTTTATTTTATAAATATCATTATTCTTGACATTTTAATCATATCATAAAAATTGTATTTAGACATTTGGCTATATAACCATTTTTGGAGCATAGCAAAAAAGATAGGACTAGTCTCATAGCTCTATCTTTATTACTACACAATAAAAGAAAGTAGTTTTGTTACTTAATACCCCCCCCCATGTTAACTAGATGTAAACTTATATTATCCATGAGTGGGTCACCTCTACTTTCTTATTTTTCTTTTGATTTGCGAATTAAAATGTACAGTATAGTTGCAAATTAAAATGTACACTTTTTATCATTTTCTTAGTTTCTACAACTATATCATATCAAATATAATAAGGTTAATCAATAGTTAATCAAACATATTTTTTTACATTTTATTTTGCAATTTTAGGTATAGTATTTGTATATTTTTATGTGTCAATCAACATTTATGTGTCAATCAGCATCAATGATCAATATCTTAAATATCTTCTTCATCCAACATTTCTTCTATATTTTTAGTATCTGTTATCTTTTTCCAGCCAGAAGAGATAATACCTGGTTCTATTACAATTCTATTAACTAGCTCTTCTAATGATGAATTATTATCTTTTGGGGCATTAAAAGTTGCTGATATTCTCATTTTACCATCTTCTAAATCAGTAGTATCAACACTTATTAAACTAGCTTCTGTCTTGTTAGTACCTTGACTTATTAATGTTCTAATTAGAAATTCTTGTTCTTCATTGGCAACTACTTTTAACCTATATTTATCATATTGCATTTTTTCAATATGTTTTAAATTTAGTTTACGGGTTATGTTTCTTAAAATAATATTAGCTATTAAAATAAATAATGTTCCAACTAAAGCCTCTAGTAGAAAGCCTGCTGCACATAAAGTACCAATAGCTGCATCACACCATAAGGTAGCAGCTGTATCAAGTCCTTTAATATTACCTTTATCTTTTAAGATAACGCCTGCTCCTAAAAAACCAATACCAGACACTACTTGGGCAGCTATTCTTGATACATCTTTAGCATTGCTAAGTAGAGAAAAGCTTACAAAAAGAAATGAACCTAAACATACTAATACATTAGTTCTTAATCCAATTACTCTTCTTCGCCATTGTCTTTCAAGCCCAATAGCAAAACCAAGAGCAAAAGTAACTATTATTCTTAATAAAAAATCTTGATAAATCATAAACTCACCCCTTTCTTTTTTCTAATATTACCAAATATGTATTATATTGTCAAAACTAGTTTACAACTCTCCTACTTTCTTAATAGAGTTAGCAAGATACATAAAAGGCGTATCTAAAAGTGCTATTAACCATTTAAATATTAACATAGATAGACCAAGTGACACTAAGTCTTTTACTGACATAGTATTAAAAAAACTTATGGTACAGAAGATAAAAGTATCTATTATTTGACTTATAAAAGTACTTAAATTATTACTAATAAAAATCTTATTGTACTTATTTTTAAGATAACTATATAAGTAAGCATCACAACTACTACTAATATAGTAAGCTAGAAGACTAGCAACAGTTATTCTTGGCATATAGTTAAAGATTGTTAAAAAGCTTTATTTGAATTATCAATACTACTAGGAGTGTAAGATAAAAACAGTTTCATAGAAATAGTAAAGATAATCATCATTAGAAAACTAAATCTAATAGCTTTTTTACAAGATTTTTTTCCATACTTTTCACTTAATATATCAGTTATTAAAAAGATTGATCCATAACTAATATTTCCTAAAGATACCGTTATTCCATAAAAATCAATCAGTTTAATAGTTTCAATATTAGAAATAATCACAGAAACTGACATAAAGATATATAATCCCACTCTACCTGACCTTTTATAAATTAACACAGTAAGAGAAAAAGTAAGTAGTAAATATACTATTGATATAACTAAATTATTCATTTTCTTTTAAATTTTCCCGCATTAGTTTTTCTACTTCTTCATATAACTTCTTATTAGCATCTTCTAAATCCATATCTCCTACTTTAAAAGGAGTACCATATCTAATAGTTAAGTTTTTACTTCTAAATTTATAGTCTCCAGTAAGTCCGAAAGGGATGATAGTAGCATTAGTCTTTTTAGCCATGGATACCGTTCCAAACTTAAATGGTAGCAAGAAAACATCTTTTGTTTTATTTCTAGTTCCTTCAGGGAATAATCCTATAGCTCCTCCACTATTTAATACTTTTAAAGCTTTATCAGTAGCATTATGATCTTTTATACTCCTATCAACCGGAATACAACCAACTAGTTTGAAAAACCAAGCCATTTTACCGTCAAAGTATTCTTTCTTAGCCATATAGTGGATTACTCTTTTAGTAGCCATTATCGTTAGACATTGATCATAAATATGTTTATGGTTACCTACTATTAAGATAGGTCCTTCTTTCGGTATTACTTCTTTATTAATTATCTTAGGATTATAATAAAGACTAAATAGTACTCGCATAATAGGTGTTAATAATGAGTAACCTATCTCTCCTTTAAATCTTTTCTTTCCCACGTTCTTCCCTCCTTAGTTTATTGTTTTCTTCTTGTAGTTTTCTAAAATCAACTTTACCTACCATTGTTCTAGGTAGTGACTTTCTAAACTCATATTCATATACTTTGGCATATCTTGGTAAGTTTTTACTACAAAGTTCTTTTAATTCTTTAACTAGTTCCTCAGTTTCTCTATATCCTTTATTTAAAACAATAAACGCTTTCGGTACTTCTTGTTTATAAGGATGCGGAATACCTACCACACTAGATAGCATAACTGCTGGATGTTTCTCTAATACTTCTTCTATTTGTACTGGATAGACATTATAACCAGATGTTACTATTAGTCTTTTTAAACGACCGGTATACTTTATAAAACCATTTTTATCCATTACTCCTAAGTCACCAGAATGAAGCCAGACATTACCATCATCATGAATATGAAGAGCTCCATTAGTCTCTTTCTCGTTATTATAGTATCCTAGCATGACATTAGGTCCACTGATACAAATTTCTCCCTCACTACCATATGGTACTTCGATATCTGAATCATTAAATATACCAATATAACATCCTGGAAAAGGAATACCAATTGAACCATATTCTAAGATGTTTTTAAATCCTAGACAAACAGCTGCTAAACATTCACTCATTCCATAACCTTGCACTATTCTAGTACTTGCTCCATGTTCACTTAAGTATTTATTTATTCTTTTTTCTAGACTAAGACTTAAGGTGTCACCACCAGATATAATATATTTTATATAATTAAGTTTAATCCTATCTTGTCTTTCACTTTTCATCATTGCTTCAAATAAAGTAGGAACACCAATTACAAATTCTGGTCTATGCTTCATTAAAATCTTATCAAACTCTTGGGCTTTAAACTGGGGAATTAAAATACATTCTGCTCCTACACATAATGGTGCATAAACACATACGCCTAAACCAAAGCCATGAAAAATAGGCATTATTGATAAACATTTGTCCCCTACTTCTAACTCATCAAAGACAATCTTTGCTTGTTCAGTTAGAGCAATAAAATTACCATTTGATAAAACAATCGCCTTAGGACTACCAGTAGATCCACCACTATGAAGCATAACCGCTGGAGAGTTTTTTCTGCCTAGAAAATGATAATCACTCTTATAATTCTTACCACTATTCATAAACTGATCCCAATAAACATATTTACTGTTATTCTTAGGTAATTTAGTTTTTAACCCTATTGATAGATTATATCCAACTTTAGTTAAGAATGGCATCGAGTCACTTGGTCTTACTAGTATTATCTTATAAACATCTGTCTCTTCAATCACATTCTTTAACTTATCATAATCCATATCAATTAAAACCATCATAACTGATCCTGTATTAATTAAATCATCCCTTATTTCATTCTCACTAGCTAAAGGATGAAGCATATTAGATATAGCTCCTATCTTATTTAAAGCTAGAAAAGAAATAACCCCTTCTGGAGTATTAGGCATACAAATAGTTACTACATCATTCTTTCTTATTCCATAACTTAAGAAAGAATTAGCACATAAATCAACTTCTCTTAATAAATCTCTATAAGTAGTCTTCTTTCCAAAATAATCAAAAGCATTATTATTAGGATACTTCTTCATATTTCTTTTAAAATTATCATACAAAGATATATCTGGTATATAAAGATTCATATCCCCTTTCTTATAGTATTTACTCCAAGGAGCCTTAGGCTTCTTCTTAAATCCTAAAAATCTAAAAAACTTCATATCTAATATACTCAATTGTTAACCTTCTTTCTTTTAAGTTCACTACTAATAAAACTTCTTAATTTATTATTTTCTATATCTAGATTATCTACTACTTTATATGGTTTATAAAACTCAATAGTGACACTTTTTCTAAATAGTTTATATTTATTAGTTATCGTAAAAGGTACTAGTAAAGAATCTGTATCTTTCGCCATTTTAACGGCTCCTATTTTAAAAGGAAGAGTCACATCTTTTGTTCTATTAATAGTCCCTTCTGGAAATATACCTATTACTTGATTATTACTTAATGCTCTTTTAGCTTCACTTAAAGCATCTTTATCATGAATCTTTCTATTAACAGGAATTATACCCATATGTTTAAAGATTAATCCTTTAACTCCTTTTATTAAACTATCTTTTGCTAGAAAGTGAATAGTTCTTTTATAAGATGACATTAACAGTAATGGATCTAGATAACTTGTATGATTACCTGCTAAAACAAAACTACCACTAGAAGGGATATTTTCTCTTCCTATATAAGTTGGTCTATAAAAGAAATTAAATAGTACTTTAATTACTGGTCTTGATATTTTATATAAAACTTCATCCTTCATATCTACCTCACATTATTAATTATACTATACTTTTTACTTTTATAGAAAAAAAGTTAATCACTAATGACTAACTTCTCTTATTACTTGTTCTAATAACTCTACCGTTTTCTCTACTCCTAAATAATCAACATTAAGAGCTATATCATAGTTAGCAAAATCATACCAGTCTCTATTAGTATAATACTTATAATGTTTTGCTCTTTCATTATTTACCTTATTTATTTCTTTTAAAGCCTTATCTTCTTCTAAGTTATAGTATTTAACTGCTCTTTTAACTTTATCTTTGCTACTACTATATAAGAATACTTTAATTGTATCTTTATTATCTTTTAAGATATAGTCAGCACAACGTCCAACAATAATACAAGACTCTTTTTTGGCTAAGTCTTTTATAACTTTTTCTTCTGCTATAAAGATTCTATCATCATTATTATCTTCGTATTTGAATGATGCAAGCTTCTGATCATTTTCTTTTACATATTCTTTAGATAAACCACTCTTTTCACTAATTAGATTTATTAAATTCTTATCATAAAAGTTAATACCCATTCTCTTAGCAAGTAGTTCTCCTACATAATGGCCACCACTACCATACTCACGAGATATAGTTATTACTATCTTTTTACCTTGATAAGTATTATTAATTTTTATGTCTTCTAGATTAACAGATTTTTCTTTAATAGATAGTTTTCTATATTCAGAATAGAAAATAACTAAGGCAATAAAGAATGTTATGGCGTCAGCAATCGGTCCTGCATTTAACACTCCATAAATACCTTTATGTAAGTAAATAGCCATAAAACAAGCGATAGGAATAAATAAAATTATTTGTCTTATAAAGGATACCATTGTTGCTTTCTTAACGTTTCCAAGAGATTGAACAACGATTGATGTTGTCATTTCTAAGGAGTTAAGTCCCATTACTAATAAGAATGAGTGACATATTACTACAGCAAACTCTAAGAACAAATTATAATTAGGATCACTATTTGAGATAAAGATACTAACTATCTCTTTAGGGAAAAGATAGAAAATAATATTGAATATTAATCCAACTACTAAGTTTATAGTTAGTACTTTTCTTAATGTTTCTTTTACTCTTTCATAATTTCCTGCTCCATAATTGAAACCAATAATAGGTTGAGCTCCAATAGATATTCCTAAGATAGTAGAAATATATAGACTATTGATCTTAGAGATAACTCCATAAACTGATAATGGTATATCTGCTCCATATTTAGTTAATGCTCCATACTTAGTCATCATATTATTCATGAAAACAAATAAAGCAAGGACTGTTGATTGAGTAATAAATGATGATAGGCCAAGTCCTAAAGTTCTTGTAATACTCTTATCTACTTTAAATGATTCCTTTTCTAGTTTTACTGATTTTACTTTTCTAAGATAAAGTATTGCCATTACAAATGATACTATTTGCCCAATAACTGTAGCAATAGCTCCTCCTTTTACTCCCATATTAAAGGTAAAGATAAAAATTGGATCTAGTATAATGTTTAGAATAGCTCCTACTACTAGTAAAACCATTGAGTATTTTGGTGAACCATCCGCTCTAATTAACTGTGATAAGGCTGAATAAATTATCATAAATGGAGCTCCAAGAATGATTATTCTTCCATAATCTATCGCATACTGATAAACATTTTTAGTACAACCAAACATATAAACTAGTTTTGGTAAGAAGAAATAAGCAATAACACTTAATACTATAGAAAAGATTATAGAAACAGTAACTGCACTTCCTACTATCTTACCTCCTTCTTCTTTTTTACCCTCACCTAGTTTCAATGATAAATTAGCGGCTGCTCCATTACCAATAAGTCCTGCTACTGCATTAAAAATAATAACTAAAGGAAAAATAACATTAGTAGCAGCATTTCCTAATGTACCTACTCCTTTTCCAATAAAGATTTGATCAACAATATTATAAACTGAATTTATTAGCATACTAATAACACAAGGTATAGCAAATGAAATTAATAGTTTATTAATATTTTCTTTTCCAAGATCTACTTTTTTCATAAAACACCTCTTTCTTGCTTTTTTTAACAGCTTTTACAATATATCACATTTTAATTTTTTTCGTAAGTAAAAAAGATTACTTTTTTTCAAATAATCTTTTAATTTTTATCAGTTTTGATAAGCAACTTATTTTTTGTAGTATAACCGATCTCTTGTTTATAGTGTTCTATTTCTCTTTGCAATAGTTTTATTCCTTTAGCCGAGTACATCTCGTCTTCTTGCAAGGCTTTCACCTCAAGCATAGGTAAAATTATTTCTGCCACATATTTATCACTTTTGGTACAATTTGGATTTATTTTTTCTTCTTCTAACAAGAATTTTCTAATAGATTCTTTATTATCTATTTTTCTAATTTTAGGATTTTCTATCAGCCAATACATTTCTTTATCATAAGCAAGTCCTGTTGAAGTATCATAAATTAGGCATTTTCCATCTTTAGTCGTTCGTGAAACGATACAGTGATCGGCATATAAAGAATCATCACAAATGTATTCAGGATTAAGTCTTAAACTATCTACCGTTGCATAAATCAAGTTAATATCATCATCTGTATCTAGAAATGCTCGAGCTAGCAAGAAAGCTCTATCATAACAATATCCATTTGTCATAGCATCAGATAGCAAAATTATTGAAGCAGGAACACCACCATAATATATATTACGCAGTTTTTCTATCAATTTATTATCATAAAGACTTATAAGCCCCTTCTCCAACCCTTCTATTAATAAGGCATCTGATTTTTCACAGTATATTTTCCATTCCTTTTCTTGCATTTTTATCCCCCTAAATTTTTTACCAAAAATAAAAATTAATACTTAATCGATATAACAATGCTTATAAGTACTTAAATAATTGTTTGTAAGACATTTTTAATTTCCTAAGTGTTTCATAATACGTCAGTTTTCATATTTCTATTATTCTTGTATGCTTTAATCATTTGTTTAGCTTTTTTAATGTCTTCTTTATCTACCCCAGGATTCAATCTAAGTGGTATTCTTGGTTCTTTAGTTTTAAGTATTATTGGAGATAAATACTTTAATTGTTCTAAAGTATATTTATTAATAGGAATATTAGTACTATCAACTTTATAATTATCAGCATTAATAAAACTAGTTTCAACATACTGTATTGACATGTCATCATTATTACTTTCTACAATTATAGCATCAGCATTTATTAAAGGTATCTCAAACTTCATACCATTTATATCGAAATTCTTAGTACTTTGCTCTACAAAGTCCAAAAAAATTGGATGATTTAATAAATAACTTCCTACTGTCGAATTTGGATTTTTTCCTATATATTTTCTAAATTCGGCCGTCACCTCAACAACCTGTCTTTCAATATAATCAAGTATTTTAGTTTCATCAAAAAGTAACTGAAAATCTGCATTATCTGATATTTTCTGGTCAAAATGTTTTAAATCTTCTAAATATAAAATAAATCTATTTTCAGATTTTTTATATAATTTTTCAAGTTCATCTCTTGTTACATAACTAGTTTTCTTAGAGCCAGTTAAAAGCCTGTTAATAAGTAAAGCTTGATTATTATCTCTAACCGCAAAGCTTTCAATAAGATGACCATCGACCATTCTAATATAAGGAGTCTCAAAATCAAAAATTTGATTAGTAAAATTAATTTTACCACGTGAAAACTTTATTGATTGATATGTTGGAATATTAGAATATGGAAAGTTTTTTCTTCTTTCATCTTCTAAATATTTATTAATCATAGCATGTGAACTTACATTATGAAAAAATGTAAGTCCATCTTTATTGAAGATAGCAATTTGATTTTTATATGGTGCCATTACCTGAATACAATCTTCACCTACATAATGACTTTCTATTCTTTGAACTAATTCGTTTTCTTGTTTCATAGTTTTCCCCTCTCATATTTACCATTTTATCATAGTTTGTAATTAAACATCACTATTTTATATAAAACGAAACTATAATGTAAAAAAGAAAGATTACTGTCCCATTTTCTTAACTAGCATTTTATTACTATTATTTTTACCAAAAGAATACTTTTCACATTTTTCTAAATTATTACTAATTCTTTTTATATCATATAAAGAATAATTATCCAAAGTATTTATATTTAATGGTAATTTTGGTTCTTTTATCCCATTAAATAAATTATAATCATATATATTTTCTAATCTTTCCCTAATTGATAAATACATGGCATATTTCCTCACTTCTTCAATTTTGTCATTTTGAATTTTATACTTTAGGCTACCAATTGTAACACCAAAAATAGAAGCACTACCTAAAGCAATCAAAGCAGGTCTTATATTCTCTAGGGTATCAGTAGAAAAGCCTGCAACATCCGCCAAAGTAACTACTGCACATGTAAGAGTAAATAATAATATCTTGCGCTTCTTTTCTTATTTTTGGCAAATTATAGCATTTGCTTGATACCCTATTTCCGCTATATCTTGTGTTTGTTTAACCATTTCATTTAATATTCTTTTTTCATTATATTCTGTTAAAGGTAGTTCATAAGTTGAACCGTCAAAAAAAGTAATAATTATTTTATTATCAGAGGTTGTATAATTTTGAATTGTTTCTTTGACTAGGTCTTTATCTACTACAAATTTCATATAATCATCTCCCTACAAAATTTAAGGCTATAATAACACAATCTATTTTATAGTTCAATAATATTATTCAAGTAGTGTTACACATATTCTATTTAAGAACGAGTTTTTTACTAATATCAGTAGTGGATTTTATATCTTTTATTTGACTATTATTCTTTTCCTCTAGAATCTCATAGGGAATTTCTAAATCAGATACTACTATTTTGTAACCAAATCTCCAAGCCTCTTCTTTCAAACACCATAAAACATTCTCTTCTTCATTAGATATCTCATATATGTTTGCTCTAAGGCAAGGAAAACCAGATAGTCTACTGTAACCATTATGCATATGAAAATGCCAACGACGAATTTCTAATCTTATAGTTTTACCAGAAACATTTTCAAATTCCACACTGCCTTCCTCATTATAATAATTTTCACTTATTCCAGGATATTCATCTTCTTCATATAAATGATGTTGATGATAATCATATTTAAAGCTTTTATTATCTTTTTTAGCAAGAATAATACTTTTAACTTTTTCATAAAGTTCAAATCCTTTTTCTACTTCTTCTAATTCAATCATAATTTCATCTCCCTAATTGAATTATACTAAAAAGCATGATATAAATATAATATATATTATTTATATTAACTATAAGAGGTGTTTATATTATGAATATTAATCTAGACTTGTATCGTATTTTCTATGTTGTTGCTAAAAATGGAAGTATTTCTGCTGCGGCTGACGTACTTTTTATTTCTCAGCCAGCCATTACTTTTCAAATTAAGAAATTAGAAAATCAACTTGGTGTTAGCCTATTTACTAGAACAAAACATGGAATGATATTAACTGATGAAGGAAAAGTATTATTTGAATACGTAAAAACTGGTATTGAAAGTATCAGTAATGGTGAAAATGCATTATCAAACTTAAAAAATTTAGATAGTGGTATTATTAGAATTGGTGTTTCAACCACTGTATGTAGACATGTCGTAATGCCTTATCTTGAAAAATTTCACGAAGCATATCCAAAAATTGATATCCAAATAGTAAACAATCTTACAAATAATTTAATCAAAGATTTAAGAAATGGAAACCTCGATATATTATTTTTAAACATGCCAATGAATGAAGATAAAGATTTAAAAATAATTCCATTAACTGATGTGCAAGATACTTTCGTAGGTAACAAAAAATATTATGATTTAACAAAGGGTAAGATAAAATTAAAAAATTTAGACTCCTTTCCATTAATTTTTCAAAAATTGCCTTCAAATACAAGAACATATCTTAACAATTATTTAAGAGAAAATAATATAAATTTAACTCCCCACCTAGAGGTTGTAAGTTATAACTTGATTATGGACCTAGTTAAAGCGGGGTTTGGTATTGGCTATGCCACAAAAGAATTTATAAAAACAGAGTTAGAAAGTAATTTATTATATGAAATAGAAGTAGCACCTAAAATACCTAAAAGATTTATTGGTATTGCTACTATAGACAAAAAAACGCCTAATTACAGCGTCAAAAAATTAATAGAAATGATAACAAAAAGTTTAAATACAAAGTAAGTCAACTTAAAAATATTAACACTAATGTTATAATTAATGCTAATGAAAGCAATTTGAGGAACCGTTCCTTGATAAAATAATAAATAATAAAATATCGTGCTAGTATTTTCTTTTTAATATTTAAATCCTTTATTCTTATTTTTAGTAAATCTAGAGTATCTATTTTTTCACCTGTAAAATCATATTTCATGCGTTTAACTATCCGTAATACAAGAATTATTATTTGAACATTTCTAATTTTCTTTAATAGAGTATTTGATAAAGCCTTACTATCACTGTTATCTTTTTTGTAAGAAAATTGAAGATATGTTGCAAGTGCAGCATTGGTTTCTTTTGATGAATAAATAATACTTTCTTGTTGAATTATTTTTATAGTATCTTCTAAACTTAAGTTTTTTTCTAATTTAGCAGCTTTTTTATAAACAGCTACAGGTATTTTATAATCATTGTAAATTAACAAATTACTCCAAAAATCCAATATTTCCCTTTGATTAGCAATTCCTTCTTTCTTAAAATAATCATTTGTTGTATTCTTTTTATTAGTTTTAGTTGTTAAATATGAAGTTAGAAATACAACAAAGATTGTAACAGCAAAACCAAGTATGGTTATATAATTCTTATTAGTACTACTTATAATGCTTTTTATATTGTTAAACAATTCTATCACCTCTTCTACTAGTTTTTTCAACAATATCGCAATAAGACATACTTCTTCATATCAAAGTATATCATTAGAAATATTAGTCTTACAATACCAAAGCCTGTAATATTTATAAAGAATAAAGTTAAAGTTTTATAAGGACAAGTTCAAGTATTAATTAAAGAGTTTAAGCAAGAACAAAATATCAAAAAATGATTAGAATTAATTCAATAAAATGAAAAAAACACCTTCAGCTTAATTTGAAAGTAGTTTTTATATTATCTAAATCTGGTGCCGGAAGTAAGAATTGAACTTACCGCTGATCCTTACCAAGGATCTGTTTTACCACTAAACTATACCGGCAGTACACTTAAATTTTAACATATAAATTATTTAATTAGCAAGAAACTTTTAAGATTTTTGTCATATTATTTATTAAGGTGATATGCTTGAAAAATTTAAAAATTTATTCTTACCCTAATCTACCTATTAATAGACAAGGTATAATAAACAAAGCTGGAGGTTTTATATCTTTTTTCCCAGTAGATAGAAATACATTTTCTGAAAATAGTATTAAAGCCTTTATGGAAGAGTTTTATAATATTGATATAAATAGTATTTTAGAGGGAAGAGAATTATACCAATTTAGACAAGGAGTTTATAATTATAAGGATATATTAGTTGATTACTTAGGATATGCTATATATGAAGCTTACATAAATAAAAGGCTTGCTATAATTAAAGTTCCAAATACTGTAACTATAGAACAAGAAAAGACTCTTACTAAATTAGTATCTATAAACAATAATGATATAGCCTCCCTCCTACCAATCAAAGATAAAGTTAAAATAAAAAAATAATATTTAATGATTTAAAATCATATATATTGATAGGAGGAATTTTCATGAATGAATTATCTAATCAAGTAACATCAACTGGTACTTATAATAGTGTTCCAACATCACTAACATCTAATACCTCAATAGTTAACATAGTTGATGGTTTAACTTTAGTTAAAAGTGCTGATAAAACTAATTGGATAGATGGAATATTAACCTACACCATTGAAATCAATAATGATACAAATACTAGTTACCAAAATCCAGTAGTAACTGATATTTTAAATACTACTTTAGTTGACTTTGTAGATGGTAGTGTAACAATAAATAATACTAGTGCTACTGAATTACAATATACTTATAACAATGGTACTTTAACTATCAAACCAGATGAGGTACAAGCAAATAGTAAAACAACGATTACTTTTAGTGTTAAAAAAAAAGTAACAAATCATTCATCTTAAAGACCAACTGTAAAATAGCATTAAATAATGGCCTTTCATTTAAAAGCAACTTTGTAATAGTTAATTGTCCTATAAAACAACACATGGCTAATAATGGTTGCAAAACTCCTTAGTGGCGATACTAAGAATCACTCTAGATAGTGATTTTTATTTATCATTAGAAATATATCTTCTACTATTATCATAAAATATTGTAAAATTTATAATCATTATTATAATAAATTATAGAAAGGAAAACATTATGTCAAAAGAAGAAAAAGTAATTAACTATTATGTTCTTTGCAATAAACTAAAAGATGTTGTTAGGAGTGGTTGGAAAGTTTGGAATCTAAAAAGGAAAAGACTTGAAAGTATTGCTGAACATATTTATGGTGTTCAAATGCTTGCTATTGCTATGAAAAGTGAGTACCAGTATGATGTAAATCTAGAAAAAGTTATTTTAATGCTTGCTATTCATGAACTTGGTGAAACAGTAATTGGTGATTTAACCCAGTTTGAAATTGATAGTAAAAGTAAAGAGATAATTGAACATAAAGCTGTTCATACTATCCTAGATGGATTAATTGATGGGGAAAAACTAGAAGAGTTATTTTTAGAGTTTGATGCCAAAGAAACAAAAGAAGCTATCTTCGCTTATCAATGTGATAAATTAGAGTGTGATTTACAAAGCAAGTTATATGATGAAGAAAATTGTATAGATCTTAACAATCAACCAAATAATGAGGTTATTAATAATGAAAGAGTTAAAGAGCTATTAAATAATGGTGAATCTTTTTCAGAAATGTGGTTAAAGTTTGGACAAGAAACATACCCATATGATGAAAACTTTAGAAGTGTTTCTAATTATGCTCTTAAAAATAAGATTAAAGTTAAAAAACATCTACCCTAATTTAGATGTTTTTATATTCTAGAAATACTAATTTTCTCTAACATACTAATTAAAAACTTAGCTACTAATTTAGAACTACTTTCTAGAAATTCTTCATAAGTAATTCTATTATTGTTATTAGGAATATCAGATATACTTCTAACCACCAAAAAAGGAATACCACTTAAATAAGCCACTTGAGCAATACTAGCCCCTTCCATATCGACACACAAAGCTTTAAACTTTTGATTAATTTTTTGACTCATTTTATCACTAGTACAAAATATATCACCACTAGCAATTACACCATTATGAAACGCTATATCAGTAAACTCATTAGAAGCCTCATTAGCTATTCTTAAAAGATACTCATCACTATTAAGATAGACACCAACATTAGGAATATAACCCTTCACATGATCAAAGGCCGTTATATCAAAGTCATGTTGAACTAATTTTTCGCCTATTACAATATCACAAACATTTAAAGAAGAGTCAACTCCACCTGCTACTCCTACATTAATGATAGCATCAGTCTTCATGACATCAATCATAATTTGACTGCATCTTGCTGCATTAACTTTACCAACTCCACATTCCACTAGGATACAAGTTATATCTTTGATAACCACTTTATAAAAGGTAAGATTAAATACAGTAAACTCTTCTTCTATTTCTACTTGTTTTAAAACCTCATCAAGTTCTTCCTTCATTGCAAATATTAACCCTACTCTATTCATTATTCACCTTTTTATTATTACTTTCTAAAATAATTGCTTCATAGATAATATCCACTAAATAGTTACTAGCTTCTATTTGATATTTATTCATAATACTATTAAATACATCATAATTATATTCTAATCCTAAGTAAGGATAAACTAGTTCCATCTTATTATTAAGACTAGCTAAATACCCTTTAGTATAATCACTTTCAATAAGTAGAATTGGTAAGTTACCACTCCACTTTTTAAATTCAGATAATATGAAACTAGGATCACCTGTATAAATAAAATTATCTTTATCATAACTTATAATTTCCAACAAATCCTTATTATCAACTA
Organism: uncultured Bacilli bacterium; assembly: GCA_934177995.1. Lineage (GTDB taxonomy): Bacteria > Bacillota_I > Bacilli_A > RF39 > UBA660 > Onthousia. Next base: position 38,993 of record CAKPPW010000004.1, on the reverse strand, counting down.
ACTTATCGTTAACACGGTAATCAAATCTATCAATAAGTTTTATTCCCTTCAGTTTTAAAGCGGATAGTTGGGCAATAATACCTTTCTTACTATCACTACTAGTGGGAATAATTTCTACTATTATATATTTATCTTCTAATAAATTCATCGTTATTCACCATCTACTTTCTTTTTTTCTGGTAAACAAGAACTGCATCTTTAGTATCATCATAGGATTTTATTCCATCTATCCCCTCAAAATAATAGGAAGCAAGAGAATATTCTTTGAGTAATTCTAAATTAGCTTTTAAATTATGGTGAGTATACCTACAGTTTCTATATAAGTAGCTTATTAAAAGTTGCCCATCATCATTTAAGTTTTGAGCAAAATTATCAGTTACCTTTTTAAGTTCATTTCGATGTAGATAACAAGCAATATTAGAAAGCCAGATATTGTCATAATTTTTAGCAAGGTTAACATCTAAAATATCCTCATTTATAAACTCTGGTCTCAGATTCTTTATTTTAGTTTTTGTTTCATTATAATTATTTTCATCTCGAAGATATAAACTACTTTTGCTTAAAACAGAATAAGGATTTTCATCTTTACTAAATAAGAAAAATCTTATACATCTTGGGGAATACATATCAAACAATTCATCCCAGAAAAGATAAGCATCATTATCTAATAATTGTAATGTACTTTTAAGTTTTTTGTATGAATCATTATTAAATACTTTTACTTTTTTATTGTATTTAAATTTAGGATAGTCATTATATCTAAAAAAATCATTGAATTGTGCTAAATTGAGTTCTAAAATTCCTGCTTGTTTTAAATAAAAGTAATATTTAGTGTAAGGATTAATATCTAATAAAGTAACTTCCTTAACACCTTTTAAGGCTGCGTTAATTACTTGATCTCCAGACGAACCGACTGTTAATAAGGATTTATCTTTTAAATCAAAAAAGTCTATATAACCAGTTATATTTTCTGTAGTAAAAGGATAAATCTTTTCGAAACCATTTATGCTAGCATCATCAATAATAATATTACCTTCACATCTTGCTTTAGCAGTATGTAGTGCTTGTTTTAAATCATCATTCATTATATAACCACCTAAAATCATTTTTTAAATTAACCATTTATTAATAATATGGTGTTCATGATGGGAGTCGAACCCACGACCTTTTCCTTCGGAGGGAAATGCTCTATCCAGCTGAGCTACATGAACATGACTCAATTTTAACATATTCCTAAAAAGATGTAAATTATTGTCTAATAATTTGACAAGTATCAACGAGATTCATAAAATGATATTAGAAAGTAGGTATAAATATGTGTGGAATAATGGGAATTATAAATAAGAAAGGTAAGGCTATTAAGAAAGTTATTGAAGGATTAGAGAAACTTGAATACCGTGGATATGATTCTTGTGGTATTGCTTATCTTACTGCTAATAAAATAGAAACTATAAAGACGAAAGGAAGAGTTAAAGACTTAAAAGAACTAATAGATACTGATACTAAATCAGATATTGCTATTGGACATACTAGATGGGCAACCCATGGGGTAGCTTCTACTATTAATGCTCACCCTCATACAGTGGGCGATATTACTATAGTACATAACGGTATTATTGAAAATTATCTAGAGTTAAAAGATATGTTAAGTAGTAAAGGATATAAGTTTAAATCAACAACTGATACAGAGATTGCTTGTGCTTTAATAGATTTTTATTATCAAGAAAATAAAGACATAAATAAAGCTATCATTAATTTTATGGATAAAGTAAAAGGAAGCTATGCTATTGTATTATTATGTAAAGATATTAAAGATAAGATATTTGTCATAAAGAAAGATAGTCCTTTAGTTATTGGAGTAAATACTGATACTATCTTTATTGCCAGTGATATTCCAACTATCTTAAGTGAATGTAGCGACTATTATTTATTAAATGATTTAGAATGGGCTTCAATTAGTAGTGATAAAATAACTTTCTATAGTAATAAAGGAAAAGAATTAATTAAAGAAAAACAAACGTTTAAAGATGGTAACTTCACTTATTCAAAAGATAAGTATGATCACTTTATGTTAAAAGAAATAATGGAACAAAAAGATACTCTAAGTAATTTAATAAATTATTACTTAGAAGATAATAAATATCTAGATTTAGTTGATATTAATAAATATAAAAGAATTGATATAGTAGCTTGTGGATCAGCTTATCATGCCGGATTAGTTGGTAAATATTTATTTGAAGAGGAAGCAAATGTTGAAACACAGGTATACCTTGCTAGTGAGTATCGTTATAAGAAAAACTTTCTTGATGAAAATAGCTTAGTAATATTTATTTCTCAATCAGGAGAAACAGCTGATACACTTGCTTGTCTTAAGAAAATTAAAGAAACTAAAGCTAAATCTTTAGGAATAATAAATGTTGAAAACAGTAGTATTAGTCTATTAGTAGATGAAGTTATTTATACTAAATCAGGTAGTGAAATAGCAGTAGCTACTACTAAAGCATATACATCGCAAATAGCAATTTTAACACTACTTACCCTATCTAGTTTAGCAAAACATAATAAGTCTTATGATATGGGTAAGATAATTAATGAACTAAAAAATATTAAAGATGATGTAATTAAAGTATTAGAAGATAAAGATAAATACAAATCTGTTGCTAAAGAAATCGTTAATAGTAAAAAGATATTCTTCTTAGGAAGAGGTCTTGACTATGCAATTATGAGAGAAGGAGATTTAAAATTAAAAGAAATAACTTATCTATCATCTGAGTGTTATGCTGCTGGTGAATTAAAACACGGCCCTATTTCTCTAATTGATAAAGATACACTAGTAATAGCTGGTAATACTAATAAACTGTTATATGAAAAGACAGAAAGCAATTTAAGTGAAGTAGTAGCAAGAGGAGCTAATATCATCTTAGTAACTAATAAGGGTGAAGCTAATTCTAACACTATTGTAATACCAGAAAGAAGTAGTTTCATAAGCCCTATACTAGAAGTAATTCCCCTACAATTAATCTCTTATTATGCAGGAGCATTTCTAGAAAGAGATATTGATAAACCAAGAAATTTAGCAAAATCTGTTACTGTTGAGTAAAAATGCTTTTCTATTAAGAGTATTTTGTGGTATAGTTTATTTAAGGGAGGTGTTAATATGGGTGTAATTATAAAATTACTTGTATTAACATCTTTTTGTTTTCAAATGACGTAGGATTTTCTACGCCATTTTTTATTAGGAGGAGTAAGTAGTATGCAAAAGATCGATGATTTTAAAAAAAAGATAATGAGTGAGTTAGAAAAAGAAAATACCATTAGTTTTAAGGAATTATATTCGAGAATGAATATTAAAAGTTATCAAGAAAGAAGTAATTTCTTAGAGGCTTTATATTCTCTTCAAATAGAAGAAGATGTCTATAATCCTAAAAAATACATCTATAAAAGTTTTCCCAAAGATACTCATAAACTAGAACACGTTGCCAAAAGTGATGATGGTCTAATACTTATAGATGATAAAATAAAAATCACTGGTGAAATGGTTAAGTGTGACACCATTCTTGATAAAGACTTAGTAGTTGTTAATTTAACCGATAAAGAACATCCAATTATTACTAAAGTGGTTCAAAGAGATATAACTTCTTTTATAGATTACTTAATAAGAAAACTTGATAAAGAAGAATTAACTTATCGCCAAATAAAAAGAATGGCTGTAGCAAGAAATGCTAAGTCTATTGAAGAGTTACATATTGCTCTAACAGAGCTTGAAAAAACGGGTAAAATTTTTCATGATAAAAATTCATATAAGAAGTGGCCTAAAGGTCTTACTCTAACTAAATTAGAATTAGACGGTAAAGGAAAACCATTCTTTAAAATTGGTGATAAAAAGATTTATCCTGAAGGTGATGAATTAAAAGGTGCTATGCAACAAGATATTCTAGCTGTTACTAGAAAGAGTAAACATATTGAGAAAATTATTTCTAGAAAAATGAGTCATGTAGTTTTAGAGGTTGTAGAAATAGATGGAGTTAAACAATTAGAGCCAGTATTACTTCCTTCTAAGGAAAAGATAAATGTACGTATTTCTTCTAAAGATATGAAATCTCTTGCTCCAGGGGACAGAATCTTAGCTGATGTATCATTAACTAAAACCGATGAATACTATGAAGCTGATTTTATTGATAAACTCGGTAGAATTGATGATCCTAATACCGATATTATTTCTATCGCTGCTAAATATGGTTTTGATATTAATTTTTCTCATGAAGCTATGGAAGAAGCAAATAATCTTCCCCAAGTTGTTTTAAAAAGTGAACTTGCTAATCGTTATGACTTCAGTGATAGTCTTCTTACTTTTACAATTGATTGTGATGAAACAAAAGACATGGATGATGCTGTTAGTTTAACTAAAGATGAAAATGGTCACTATATCTTAGGAGTACATATAGCCGATGTTGCTCATTATGTAAAAAGAGGAACTGCTCTTGATAAGGAAGCATACGACCGTGGCTTATCAACATATCCTGCTAATACCGTTATCCCTGCTCTACCCCACATTTTATCAAATGGTATTTGCTCACTTAACCCTAATACCAAAAGGCTTACTAAAAGTATCATTATGGAACTCGATGAAAATGGTGAGCTAATTAATTATAACCTAGTAAATTCTTGCATCACTTCTAGAAAGAAAATGGCCTACTCCAAGGTTAATAAAATTTTAGATGATGAAGAAATAGATGAGGACTATCTTCCTTATACTGATAATTTAAAATTAATGAAAGAACTATCCGATAAACTAACAGCTATTAGAGAAAGAGAAGGAATGTTAACTTTTAGTGAAGAAGAAGTAGCAATTATTGAGGATGATAAAGGAAATATTATGGGAATAGAAAAGAAGGATAATGGTGAAGCTGGTAAAATAATTGAAAACTATATGATTATGGCTAATTATTGTGCCGATTTATATCTTAACTTCACTATTGGTAGATCAATTCATAGAGTTCATACTAACCCTGATCCTAAAAAATTAGAGCAAGCAAAAGATAAACTTACTAGTCTTGGTATTGATTTACCCAAAGCTGATAATATGGATATTTCTAAATATTTACAAGTTATTTTAGATGAGTATAAAGATAGTAGTGAATACCCCATTGTCTCAGAGATATTGTTACAAGCCCTACCACGAGCTATTTATTCACCTTATCCTTTAGGTCACTTTGGTTTAGGACTTAATTACTACTCTCATTTCACCTCTCCTATTAGAAGATATCCTGACTTAAAAGTTCAACAAATAATCGATTCTTATCTTACTAATGATCAAAAATCAATTGAAAGTGAAGATGAGTTAGTAGAAATATGTGAACACTGTTCATTTAAAGAGCAACAAGCTGATTTACTTGAAAAAGAAGTTGTTAAAGTAAAAATGATGGATTATGTTGATAGTCATAAAGAAAAAACATATTATGGAACCATAACAGGAATCGATAATGAAAGAGCTTATCTAAACACAGTTACCCATATTCCTGGATATTTTGAATACGAGCAAGGTGACAATATTAGATTTATTAGATCAAGAAATTATATTAAGAATAAAGATGATGAAGTAATATTAAAGATTGGTGATTTAGTAACGGTAGAAGGTATTGAAGCTAACCGAAAAGAACTACTTGCCCACTTTGCTTTTACAAAGAATCTAACCTTAGAACAGCAAAACAAAAAAGGAGCTACCGCTTTAAAAGGACAATATGTTAAAAAAATCAACTAAATAACAATCATAATATTAAGAAAAGGAAATATAATAAAAGTTATACTTCCTTTTTAATATCAAAATCATTGTCTTATTAGAAGACTCTACCTATCTCAACGGTAATAATGGCTTGCTGTTTCTTCTGAAATACCCAAACGTGCCGCATTTTGTTTACATTTCTGCTTAATATTTCGATTCAACTCAAATATTTCGGCACCATTCATATTTACGGGAATAGTCTTAACCGGTTCAGTTTTTCCAACCGAAGGACAATAATTTAATTTAGTTTTTTTTAAGTTAGCAAAAGAAAGAAGTGAAAAAGCATCATCATATAAATCTTTCTTACTAAAATAAGCCATTAAGCTTTGTAAATAGTACCCTTGTTTGAAATTATACTCAGCTTTTTCAACTTTTTTCATTTTGTTTGCCAATTCTTTTAAATAAGTTCCTAATTCATCCAACGATAAATCTTTGACGGTATCGTGATCTAGAATAAATTCTTGCTGTTGAAAAAAAAATACAGATTCAGGATCTTTAAACTTTAATATTTCTAAAGATGGAGAATATGATTCTTTCCAGTTAATTTCTTCTAAAACATTATCACTTAATTCATTAATAGCTAGAATATCTTCCTTCTCAACATAACAAATACCATTTTTTATTTTTTTCATAATTAACCTCATTTCTTATTTTTACGGCAACAAGAGTTTGTTGCGTAATATAAATTTTTTTGTCTAATTAATTTTTCTCTTGTAACACCATTCATTTTCAATCTAAAGAAGTTTTTTACTTCTTCCCTTTCTTCATCAGACAAAAACATGTTTAAAAAATTGTTATCATTCAATTTGTATAAGATAGATTCTGGTGATTCAATTGATGAAGCAAACATTAGTTTTCCCTTCATTGATTTCCCTTCTTCCATTAAGTTCAAGATTTTTGCACATTTATAATTCCATTTCTTGGAGTGATATCCAATCATTTTCTGCCCGTTTCTCCATTTCATTATATATTCGTGTAAATATATTTTGTACTTCTTCATATTTTTCTTCATGAATTTTCTTACATCCATGTTTAAACATATAATGGTAATCATTTGGCAAGATATTGTCAAGTTTTCTATATAGGCTCCATCCCATAAACCAATCATATTTACTTACTTCATAATAGTAACCTAGTCTGTATAGTAAAAATGCACTATGCTTTTGTGATTTTTCCTGTTTTATAGCTTGATACAAACATCTTTCTGCCTCACGTTCTTGCCCATAATCTGTAATTCCAGATAGGCCAGCCAAGACGTTACCCATAGAAAACCTTTCATCTTCCTCACTAAGTAATTTTGCCTCTTTCATTATTGTTTCCACCCTTACATATGGATATTGTCGATTTGCTTGGCAGATTTTATTTATCTTCCGTCCGCAATTTAAATAGGCAAATTTTTTATAAACACTACCTTCAAATTTTTCTCCAGGTTTGAATATATCCTTTAAACACTCTATGTATTTTTCTATTATTTGTTCTTTTTTATTATTTTCAAGATTCTCACTATCAAAATCAAACTGTTCTAAGTACAAATGACGGATATAGTTAATGTATGCCATATCATTATTAACAAATGTATCATACAATTTCACAATATCATTTTGTGTATCGGTAAATTCACTTAACAACTGTTGTTTTATTTGTTTTCCAAATTTTTTCCTTTTTTCTATACCCAAACCAGCACACTCATCATATTTTGTATCTATTTTTATATCCTTCTTTGCACGGAATTTATTTGTACCCATAGGGCTCCCAATAGTATCCACTTTAGCTAAAAAAATATTGCAGTCAACTTCTTGGGTATCAGATACCTCATTTTTATATTCCAATACAAATTCTCTTACATAGACACCACAAAACATCCAGAATTGTTTTATGTACTCCCCTTCAACAGCTTGGTTTTGATTACGGATGATTCTAACAGAATATATTTTTTGCATTCCTATTTTTCTTTTATCAGCATCTGTTAATCTTTTTTTTAAATTGCTCATTTTTCTCACTCTTTCTAAATTAAAATCAAGCAGTTCATTGCAAATTTTTTCATTTTAATAGTATCAATTAAAAACACTTTATATTTTTTAATATAATCATTACATCAAACCTCTTTTTATAAGCTCTGGTATAATATGTTCCCCTAATATACTACCCACTTTAATTCCTTCTTTCTTATAATCTCTATCAATCCATAACGCTTCTTTTATTTCATTATTGCATTTTATTTTTCCTTTTATAGTGGCAATGTATGCTTGAACGTGTATAGGTTTATTTGAAAATACAGCAATATCATCATACCCACCAATAAATTCAGTACTAATTAGTTCTACACTTAGTTCTTCATACAATTCCCTTTTTAATGTTTCAAAATCAGTTTCGTTATTTTCTCTTTTTCCACCAGGTATTATGCATTCAATTCTATTATTTTTCTTTCTTTGTACCAAAATCTTTTTATCATTTAAAATAATACCTCCAACTTTGTCTATCATATTTTTTCATAGAATTAATCTTATAGAAATATTAATTAATTTCTATTATTGATTAAAACCTTCCCTTTCTATTTATTTTTTAATTATTATACATTCATAATATTCTCATTCTAGTCCGTCCCTCTGTTTCTATATGTTACAGCATATTCTTTTGATATTCAAGTATTTTTTAACTCTTATTGCTTTTTCTTAATTGGAAAAGTAAAACATCACTTTTAATGTTTTTCTGTAAGTATAACAAAAGAATAATATTTCTAGTCTTTTATAACAATAAATTTATAACAACTACATTTTTAATACAATTTAAGATTGATTTTTCATTTCTTTTAATAAAGTTATATCTTTTTCTAAAACTTTAAAACCATCACTAATTACATTAGAATTAGTTAAATCTATATTTAATAAATTTAACAATTCTAAAGAATATAGGGAACTCCCAGCTGCTAAAAACTCCATATACTTTTCATTAGTTAAAGTATGTTCTATTGTTAAAGAGTTAACTACATTACTTGCTATTAATAATCCTGTAGCATATTTATAAGAATAATAACTCCATCTCCATAATCGTCCTAATCTAATCCATTCTGTTTTGCATTCCTCAGCATATATTACATCTTTGCCATAATACTTCTTTACTATTTCAAAATATTTGTCCGATAAGACTGAAACTGTTAGCTTTTTTGATTGACAATAATTATATAACTCATCTTCATATTCTGTATGCATCGTCTGTTTAAAAACAGAGGTAAAATAGTTTTCTATTTCCAAACTTAAGTAATATATTTTCTCCTCATCAGTTTGAGAATTATTGATAAGATATTGAGTTAATAATATTTCATTTACGATTGAAGCAGTCTCACCTACAAAAACAGTACTATCTTCATACATAAAAGGAAGATTTTTCTTTGATAAATAGTAATTAACACTATGTCCAAGTTCGTGAATTAGATTTTTAACATCAACATATCTACCTCTAAAATTTAAAAAAGAATAATCTTGCCAAGAAAAAACAATTGATTGGTTTTTATTTTCTGATGGTGTTGCATCTATATGTCCATCAAGTAATATATCTACTGTCTTTAAGTATTCTTCTCCCAATGGAGCAAGGGCTTTTTTAATAATATTAATTGCCTCTTCAAGTGTAAACTCTCTTTTCATTCCATTATCCAAGGGAACATTAAAATCATATAAGTGTGGTTTATCAATACTTACTGCAGTTGCTTTAATTTTTAAGTATTCTTGAATTAATGGTAGATTTTCATTAACTGATTTAATTAATGAAGTAAGTATTTTAGAATCTATATTTTCTGTAAACAGTGTTTTTTCTAATACATTATTATAACCTTCTAACCTAGCATTTTCTATTCTATAACTAAATATTTCATTCAAGCTACTGGCAAGAGCCTCTAAAATATCTTTAGAACTTCTACTAAGTGCCAAAAATGCTTGTCTTCTAGTTTTTCTATCACAGGCAGCTAAATACTTATTAATATTATTTGGAGTTAAAGTTATTGTAGAACCATTTTCTTCTATCTCACCATAGTCAATGTTTTTTAATAATTCATTATAATTACTTTTTTGTTCATTAATAAAGTCATTATTTCTCTTTATTTTGTTATTAGTTTCTTCATTTTGAACATGTTCTTGCATCCTAAATAAATTATTCAAATATTGTTTATAAGTTTTGAATCTATCATCTGTTCTACATAATTCAAAAACTTTTTCTTGACCATATTTTAATACTACAGTATCTGCCTTTTTAAGTTCACTACTAATATTATTATTAAATTCTTCCGCTTCTTTTTTTAAAGCTATACATTTATCATTATCAATGTTTTTATAATACATTAATGAGCCATATACTAAGATATAATTAATTGATTTTTTAATTTTCCATTCTTCATCTAATAAAGTTAATAATTTTACTGAATTAAGTTCATCTTTGCAAGTATCTTTTAATTTATCTAGTGTTGCTTTCACATTTTTGATTTCTTGGTAAAAATCCTCATTACTGGCAAACAAATCATTCAAATTTCACTCTAGTCTCATTTTTCCTCCAAGTTTAGCTTCAGCTTTTTTTATAAAAGAAAAGTCATATTTTGAGATGGTTGATAAACAACTAACTACTAAATAGATAATATCATATTTTACCTTATAATGACTAATATTTTTATTATTTTCCATATTATTGAATTACATTTTATTTTTTTGTTTCAAAATAAATCATAGATTACAAAAAAAGATTTTCAAACGAAAACCTTTATTATTTTTCATTGGTAGCGAGAGGGGGAGTCGAACCCTCGACCTTTCGGGTATGAACCGAGCGCTCTAGCCAACTGAGCTATCTCGCCAAATCAAGAACAATTTAATATTATCATAGTTTTAAGTGTTTGACAACCTTTTTTTGATAAATTTTAACTATATGATAAAATCTTGATTTTTTCTTCACTAAGTTTATAACTATCATCAAGTGATTTATGAATATCTACTAACTCTTTTCTTCTTGAATTTAGTAAAGTAGTAACATTATCTAAATCCCTAAATAAATCTTTAAAAGGATTAGTATCTAGATAATCTTTATATTTACTTGTTAATTCCTTTTTCATCTTAGAAATAGTATCAAAGTTAGTATCTATCTTATTAATAAAAGACTCTATATTATCAATACCTTTTAATATTTCTTTTTGAAAATCTATACAAAGAGACTGATAATCAGTATTATCACTATAAGTATTTTCTAATACTTTAGATATTAAATAACTCTCTACTAAGATAAAAGATAAAGAAGCTTTCTTAGGAGTCTTTTTATATAGTTCCATGGCTAACATTAGATAAAATAATTTCTTAGCCATGTCCCCTTTCTTTTTAGAGATATTAACTTTATCTAGCTTATCTTTCATATCCCTACTAAAGGAACTAAATAAATCAGTTTCTCTTTTTATCTCATCATTTAACTGATAGAAAAATTTTATTTCTTTTTCTTTTTCATCTTTTGTATTATCTACTTCTTTTAGCTCTTCTTCCTTCTCTTCTAACTTCTTAATAATATCAGAAGATAAATCTAAAGTATCTATAACTTTCTTTTCCATATTTAATCACACCATACCTGATATTATACTTATATTTTAGATAAATAGCAACCACCTTACGAAAAGATATAACTTAGTAAATATAAATTGATCATATGGTAAAGATATAATACGTTTAAGATGCTTCTTAGTAATTTCCTTACTCACCTTCTTAGAAAAGTTAGTTAAGTCTTTCTTCTCTAATAGATTAAATAGTAAATGCTGATACTTAGTCATATTAATAGCTTTTTCTCTCAAGGCAAAGTCTGATTTATCTTTATTATCAATCATCACTTGATTAAATCCTGTATAATAGGCTCCTGGTAAGATAGTAAATATTTCTATATCAAGTCCTTGATAAAGACATTCTAATCTTAGAGTATTCGCTAAATGATAAAGACTAAGTTTAGTATAAGTATAACTATATAGATATGGAAGTGGTAGAAAACCAGCTAGAGATGATGTTATTACTATTTTACCTTTCTTCTTAGTAGCATATCTATTTTTTAAGTACTTCTTAATTAGATTAACATTTCCTAAGATATTTGTAGTAAAGGTATCTTTTAAATAATTATCATTCATTTCTAAGATACTACCACCTTTTCCAATAGAAGCATTTAAATATAATAAATCTATATCATCAGTAAAAGTAAAAGAATCACTATCAAGATCAAGTACTAAAGGAAACATTATTAATTTCTCTTTTTGAAGCTTATCATTGATATATACTTCTTCTTCCTTAGTTCTAACACCAAGATAGACAATATGTCCTTTAAGAACTAGTTCTTTAGCTACACTATATCCTAGACCTGATATACCACCTGTAATTAATATTTTCACTTTATATCACCAGTAATAAGTATAACCAAAAAGACTCCTATTTATTAGAAGTCTTAAATATATGAAAGGAAACACCTTTCTTTTCGTTTTTAATTGTAATGTCATAATCCATAAGTAATAATGTCTTTTTAACTATGGATAGACCTAGTCCAAACTCCCCTTTAATACCTTTTCGGAACGGAGTAAAGATTCCGTCAAGTAAAGACGAGTCAATATTTGGACCATCATTATATAAGGTTAAACGATTATTCTTGGCAGTTATCTTAATCGTTTTATCAGCATACCGTAAAAAGTTTGCTAAGAGGTTATCAATTATTGTTTCAAAATATTCTTCAGTTCCATAGAATTTACTATTTTTATCAAAAGAAACAATAAACTTAACATCGCGTCTTCTAAACTTGAATTCACGAATTGCAGCAGCTACTATTTTTTCCATATCTACTACGGTATACTCTTTTTTCATATTATTTTTTAAATAGTCTAGTTTATTTAAATATAGAAGTGAATGTACTTTTAATTCTAGTTTTTCTGTTTGTTCACTAATAACAGTTAAAACAGTTGAAGCATCTTCCATATCATCATGATAGGCTTCTATATATGACTTTATAACGGTGAGAGGTGTCTTAAAGTCATGTGATATATTTTGATACATTTGATTACGATATTCCTCTTGATCTTTTAGAGAAATTCGCATATCTTCTATTGCCATTTCTAAAGATTTAATTTCATCTTCTACTGCAAATGATAGGGAGTGGTCGTAAGTATCATCATCTATATGATCAATCTTTTGTTTTAACTTTTCTATTTTTTTAACAATGATACTACCCCACAATATTAGCAAAAAGGCAATTATTAAAAAGGTTATTAATACTACTGGTAGGATTGAGTTTAGTATATCTGTCTTTGTCTTTAATATATAACTATCGTTTGTAATAGCAATCTTAGTAACGTTATCATTATGGAGTGTGTAATAATAATATACTTGATTGCGATAGACAAATCTACCATAATCATCTTTTATATAAGATAAAATATCACTTACATTTTTGAATTTCATCAAGTCATGTAAATTTTCACTATAAGCTGAGGTTTCCCCAAACTTATAGATATAGGCAATTTCACTATCACCTAAGTTTTTATCGATATCAGACTGGATAAATTCTAACGGTTCTTTTAAATAATTATAAATATTCTTCTCAGTTATGGGTACTACAACTTGGGGTAAAATTATTCCCAACATTAAGAAGGTAATTGCAAATACCACGAGGATTAATAAGAATAACTGATGACTTAGTTTACCTGATATTTTCATAAGCTTAACCTATATCCGTAACCATAAACAGTTAATATATTTAAATCCTTACATTTTTTTCTTAACCTTCTAACTAGGTCATCGACTGCTCTATCGCTTCCAAAGTAGTCATCTCCCCATACTGACTCTAGTATTTCTTCTCTTGAAAAACTTTTATTAATATTTTTTGAGAGTAAAACTAATAAATCAAATTCAAGAGTTGTTAATTTTATTTCTTTATCTTTCTTACTTACAACTCTCCGGTCTAAATCAACTTGATAAGAGGCTATTTCTAATATATGACTTTCCGTTTGTTTGTAAGCTCGTTTTATTAAGTTATTAACTCGTAAAACTAATTCTTTACTGGAATAAGGCTTCGTTATGTAATCATCGCTCCCTAACTCTAGGCCTAAAATTCGGTCCAAATCCTGATCTCTTGCCGATGTGAATAAAACCGGAACATCAGGATATTTTTCTCGAATTGCTTTGATTACATCATAACCATTGACATCATCTCCTAACATAATATCTAGTATCCAAGCATCTACTTTATTTCCTATATAATTAATAGCATCATTTCCTTTTTCAAAGCAAATAACTTCATAGCCTGCTTTTTCTAGATATAATTTAACAACCGTCTGTAAATCAACTTCATCTTCTACAAAACATATTTTATACATTTTTCAAATCACCACCACTAGTATATCATATTTGTTTCTCTATTTATCACCTTCTTTTTCTATATTTATTAAGATAAATTAAAGTATCAGATTTTTTTCTGTTTATTCATCTATCACTTCCTTTCATGAGTTAAGTATAGCTAATAAGTTTGGTAAAAATATCTAGAAATTATGGGAAATTATGGGACTTTTCTAATAATTTTATTTTTCTTGGTCATACTACTTTTAGAGGTGAATAACTAAATGTATGAAAAACTATATAATAAATTAAAAACTAATACTGATTTAGTAACTCATGAGTTTTATCTTAATAATAAAAAGATTAATCTAATTCATAATGAAGTGCTATGTAGTAGTGATTTTATCAATCATTATATTCTAACTAAGATTACTAATTTATCTTATAGCGGTGATGATATTATTACCTTTCTTTATAATAATCTACCTGATAATACGGTTAAGGTTTTAACTAAGGAAATGGAGATGTTAGACTATATCTATAAAGGCTTTGCTCTTATTATTTATCAGGATGAAGCTTTAGCTATTGAAGCAAAGGCAACACTTGATAGAGGAATTAATGAAGCTAGTAGTGAAATTACTATTAGGGGTAGTAAGGATTCTTTTAATGAAAACTTTAATACTAATATTGGTCTTATTAGAAGAAGATTAAGGACTGAAAACTGTTATGTCGAGTCTTTATTTATTGGTAAGGAATCAAGATGTAAGACGGGTATTATTTATATGAAGGATATCGCTTCTTTAAATACCGTTAAAAAGGTAAAAGATATTCTTTCTAATGTTAAGATAGATGGTGTTATTGATAGTGGTATGTTAAAAAGCTATTTAGAAGATGATAAGAACTTTCTTTTCCCTACTGTTTTAATGAGTGAGCGACCTGATAGAGTTAGTCAAGCTCTTCTTGAAGGAAAAGTTTGTATTGTAGTTGATAATTCTCCTTATGTTTTAATTACTCCTTCTTTCTTTGTTGATTTTTTACATACTCCAGATGATTATTACCAAAAAGCAATTAATGTTAGTTTCATTAGAATTATTAGATTACTTGCTTTTATCGTCTCTATTTTTACTCCTGCTTTATATATTGCTCTTACTACTCATAATCAAGAAGCACTTCCCCTACCATTTTTACTTAACTTTATGGCTCAAAGAGAAAGTGTTCCTTTCTCAGCTTTAACAGAAGCTTTATTTATGAGTATTTCCTTTGAAATATTAAGAGAAAGTGATATTAGAAAACAATCATCTACTGGTAGTGCTGTTTCTATTCTTGGAGGATTAATATTAGGAGATGCTGCCGTATCAGCTGGTATTATCTCCCCTATTATGATTATAGTTATTTCAATATCAGCTATTTCTGGACTTGCTTTCTCATCTCAAGAGATGATTGCCTCTCTTCGTTGGCTTCGTTTCTTAATGATGTTTCTAGCTATGTTCTTTGGTATCTTTGGTATCTATATAGGTTTCTTATTCTTACTTTCTTCACTTGTTACTACTAAAGCCTTAGATTACCCTTACTTTGCTCCTTTCTCACCCCTTGTTAAAGAAGAATTGGGAGACGCCATTATCAAACTTAGAAGTAATAAAAGACTAAAAAGAAATCCCCTCCTAACTAAAAATAAGAAAAGAGGTAACTAAATGAAAAAGATGATTATACCTATCTTAGTACTATTACTACTTACTGGTTATACTCCTTATGTTGAGGTAAATGACTTAGTTATTGTAGACATGATAGGTCTTGAAAAAGTTAATGATAAATACTTTCTAACTGTTAATACTATTAAGGAGGAAAAGACTGATAATGCTACTAAATCAATTTATCAAGTTTCTACTTTTGAAGGTAATAGTCTAGGAAGTATCTTTCTTAAAGCTAAAAAGATTAATAATAAGAAGGCTTACTATGGTCATTTAAAGTTAGTAGTATTTCAAAGTAAGTTATTGGATGAAGAGATAATTAATTATTTTCAAAAACAATTCACACAAATGAATTATTTAATAGTAGGTACTAATAGTGATATTAAAAGTTTATTTAAAAAGTATGATAGTAGCAGTAAAATAATTAAAGAAATAAATAAAAAAAGAATAGATGATGCTAATATCTATCTTAGTACTTTTGAAGATTATCTAAAGGATATTGTTAATAAAAAAAGAGAAAGTACTCTTCCTATTATTTCTTTAGATAAGACTCTGACAACTACTGGATTAGAAGTTTATAAAAAAAATATTTTAATAGATGCTAAACAGGCAAAGATTAATTATCTTTTAAATAATAAGTTAACATCTTTTCATCAAGAAATAACTATTGATAATAAGTCTTATGAAGTGGAATTTAATGATGTTAAGTCTATGTTAATAAAAGATACTGTTACTATAGCAATGGATATATCTTCTAGTGATATTAATAATAGTAAGAAGTTAATAAATTCTATTAAAAAGTTATTCAAAAAAGAGATTAATGAATTTTTAACATATCAGAAAGATAACAATATCAAGACAACTTTAATTAATCCTAATAAAAAAATTAATATTAAAATAAAGATAGGAGAAGATAATTATGATCAAGAATAAAAATAATCAGTTATATATCTTTAGTTTAGCTTTCTTCTTTACCCACTTTTTCTTTCTCTTATATGGACATAATATAATAAGGATAAGTGGTAATGATACTTTAATTGCTTGTTTACTAGGAATTATTATTGATGTACTTTTATTTACTATTACTAAAAATATTATCTATAAAAAGATTAATCCTAGTTATTTATTAATACCAGTTATTATTATCTTTACTATTATTCTTTTAAAAGATACAGCTATCTTTATTAATAGAAACTTCTTAAGAGAATGTAATATTTTCTATTTAATTATTTTACTTATCTTAACTTCCTTATTAATTTCTAAAAGAGAACTAGATCAAATAGCCCATCTTGCCTTCATCTCTTTAATAATCTTTATTATTTTATTTGTAATTCAAATATCAGGTGCTACTCACTCCCTTGATATAGCTTATTTATCTAGTAGTTTTAATTCTACTAGTATTATTAAAGGAGCCTTACTATTTAGTAGTTATACCTACCTACCTTTTCTTTTATTCAGTATCTTTGCTACTGATAAAACTAAAAAAATGAGAAAAGCTTATCTATTAGGATTTCTCTTCTCATTATTAATTATTATCTTAGAATATTTTCTAATAGCCCTACTACCTTCCTTACTACTTAGTAAATACTATGACTATCCTTATATGTTAGTAATGAATAAAATATCATCATTTTTAATCTTTAATAGATTCTATGCTATATTTAATATATTTCTAATTCTTGACCAAACTATTGTCTTAGCTTGTTTATTTTCTTTTCTAAAAGGTTTTATAGTAAGAGTAAAATCTTCTATTAGAATATCAAATTAATATAAATTTCGTACAAAATGCACATATTTCACTAGTGTTTTTTGTACAATATGTACGTTTTTTTCAAAAAAGTAAGGAAGATTAGAATCTTCCTCCCCCTCCGCCTCCACCGAAGCTTCCTCCTCCACCGACTGATCCACCAGAGAATCCATCGCCTGAAGATGAGCTTGAAGCTGCTATTGAACTTCTTGACGAAGATATAGCTTGATTTACTGAATTTGAAATACTATTACTTACTGCATAGCCTATATAACTAAAGTCATTATCATACATATAGTATGAATATGGATTAGTATCATTTTCACTCATAGTAGCCATTTTTATTTTCATCTGTTTAGATAGTTTATCAGCACAACCTAGTACAGTAGCATATACTAAATATTTATCCCAGAAAGGTACTTCTAATAATTCTTTTTCATCAAACCTTGAAAAGTCTTCTAAGAATTTCTTATGAGCCATCCACATCTTATATTCCTTGGCTCCTTTTTTAGTATAGGTTTTTTGAAAAGCTAAAATTATCATATTAATTAAGCTAATTATTCCTGCTATTGTAGCTGGTAAGAAATCAACTTCTAATTGTATTCCTAAAAGCATTATTAAAAATCCTAATAAAGATACTATAATAGCAATAGCTTGTACTTTAGGCATCTTATCATAGTATCCTTCAGCTTTACCGAGATTTACTCCTTCTTTAACAAAATCATTATAAAGATTCATAATATTTCTAGCATTATATTCTTTAGAACAATATGATTTAATCTTAGAAAGTTCAACACTTTCCCCATTTCCTATTCTATCAATAAACATCTTTTTAGCTACTTCTTCAGCTTTAGTTAGTACTACATTGCTATCTTTTTGAAAAATAAGTCGATAATTTTTCTTATCCATATCAGTAGGTTCTACTTTTAGAGCTTTTTTATAAATAAGATTTAAAATAGTAGCCGATAAACTCTTTTCCGTTACATTTTTAGATAAAAGATACTCTAATACTTCTGGTCCATAGTCTCCTGGAAAGTCACGATAATACTCCATAGCAAAATCTGTTTTCTTAGAGTCCTTTACTTTCTTAATCGTCAGTATAGAAAGTAGTAAAGTAACTACATACCAAATTACAGTTATAATTTTAACAGTGTTGTTTTCTCTTGCTATTTTATCTCTAGTAGCATTAGCTTCATCGGCAAGTTTGGTTTGATATTTAATAATATCTTCTTTAGCAGTCATTCCACTAAACTTAGTTGCATTAGGTACCAAATCTTTATTAAATAAAATTCTAATACTAACGGGATTATGAGCACCAATAAAGTCCGAAGTAGCCACTGTTGTTTTATTATCAGTTCTATCTATATAACCATTTAGGGGTCCATGTAGCCAGACTCTAAAGTCACTATCTTCTCCCGGAAGATTAACTTGTACCCTAAAGTCTTTAATGTTTTCTTCATACTCACTACCAAAGATATTAAAAGCATATTCTGCTATATCATTATGTACTACAATGACATTAGGAATAGTATAAGAAAGATAAAAAGCTTCATTTTTAGATGATGGATTGTAAACAAGTAGACTTACGCCATTATTGGTATCTTCCCTTGTATAAACTCCACTTTCTCCTTTATTAGCATAATTAACTAAAGTAAAGTAATTTACTACCTCATTTAAACTATTAAATGTTAAGTTACTATTGCTAACGCTTGATACTTGTAAATCAGTAATACCGCTTCCATTATAAATACTACTACCTTCTAAATCACTAACACTACCGCTAAACTCTTTAGCATTACTATTTCGATAATTTATAATTCTTCTTAATCCATTATAATTTCCACTAAGTTCAAACAACTCCTTGACTTTAACACTACCATCTGTTTCTATGTCAATATTACTATAAAACTTTTTAGTTGTTTCAACCGCTCTCACTTGTTGCGGATTAAGTAAAAAGAAACAAGCGATAATAATCAATAAATATCGTTTTTTCATCTGTTCTCCTCCTAAAAAGACTTGCATAAGTTAGCAAGTCTACTCAAATGATATTTTCGGTACTTCTCTATCTTTTTCATCCACTTTAAAGAAAGTATCTTCTTTAAAATGACAAATATTTGCAACTATATTGCTTGGTATAGTTTGTACTTTATTATTATAGGAAAGTACTGTATCATTGTAAAATTGTCTCATCATGCTAATCTTATCTTCAGTATCTTTTAGGTCATTTTGTAAACTTAAAAAGTTTTCATTAGCCTTTAGTTCTGGATAAGCTTCAGCTAAAGCAAACAATCTGTTTAATACTCCAGATAATTCTCCGTTTGCTTTCATCTCTTCTTCCTTGGTAGAAGCATTTGCTACGGCATTTCTTGCTTTTACAACATCTTCAAAAGTACTTTTTTCATGTTTAGCATAGCCTTTTACAATTTCTACTAAGTTAGGAATAAGATCAGTTCTTCTTTTTAATTGAACATCGATTTGACTCCATTGATCTTTTACTCTATTTCTTAGTCCTACTAACGAATTATATGTACCAATAAACCATAGAATAATAATCAGAATGATAACAATAACTACAATTAACCATACTGGCATCTTTATCTCCTCCTTACAATTTAAGTATATCTTAATTTCTAAAAAAGCAAAAGCCTTTTTAGTATAATATTCATTATTTTGGTAAAAATATGTCTAGGAGATGATAAAAAATGGATTTAAGCATAAGAAATCATATTATTAACAATTTTAAAGGTGATGATTTTGATGAACTTAAAAGAGCAATAGATGAATCAATTGCTGAAAACGATGAGGAAACATTACCTGGTATGGGTGTCTTTTTAGAACTTATCTGGCAAGGTGCTGATGATAAGCTAAAACAAGAGATGTTAGAGATTATAAAAAAACAAATAAGTGACAAACAGTAAAAGGTGGATTCAAACCCACCTTTTTACTTTTTCTAACGGTATGCCAGTCATTTCTGTGATTTTTATTGGTGTTATACCGTTATTAAGCATATTAGTGATAATAGAAGATTGCTCCTCTTCACGACCTTCCTCACGACCATCTTTTCTGGCTATCTTATTATAATATGCTATTTTAGCTTCTTCTCGCCATTTTCTATCAAGTTCAGCATCGTATAATCCGATAGTATTGATATCAAAAGTGGCATCCTTAATTCTTTCAACTGCTTCCATTAAATCTTCATCTCCTTTTAATTATTATACTATTAAATATTTGAACTTGAAGATGATCTAAAGGAATTAAGCTTTTCCCGTACTAGTTTTTTTAATTAAAGTAAAAGATGGATTACAACAAACCCATCTTTTTGATTTTTTCTAAGGATATTCCGGTCATTTCTATAACTTTTTTAGGAGTTATACCGTTTTTAAGCATAGTAGATATAATAGAAAATTGACCCTCTTCACGTCCTTCTCTGAGACCTTCATTACGACCTTCTTCCCGACCATCTTCCTTAGCTATCTTATTATAATATGCTATTTTAGCTTCTTCTTTCCACTTTCTATCAAGTTCAGCATCATATAACCCGATAGTATTGATATCAAAAGTAGCATCTTTGATTCTTTCAACCGCTTCCATTAAGTCTTCATCTCCTCTGCTAATTTCTTCTAAGTCTTTTATCTTATCAAGTTTTAAAATAAGTAAGGCTTTTTCAAGTTTACTTAACTTATCACCATTATAGTATTTCTTTTCTAACTTGGGAAGACTGATATGGTATTTTTTAAGATTTTCCGTTTCAATTTCTCCATTAACTATATCAGTATAGACAAATTCAAGTATAGGACTATCACTTTTAAAATGGATAAAGTCATTAAAGTTTACTTGTAGAAATCGTTGCATATTACTATAATCTTCACTAGCATTTAAACTTTCACCTTCAATTTTACCAAGATAAGCTTGATTTCTAATTAGTAATCCATCAAAGTATTCACTATTCATTTCAAAATTTATCAAAGACTTATTAACTTTAGCGATAAAGTCTGATATCTTTTTTCTTTCTTTAGCATTACTAAGTGGTAATTCATTATTCTGAATAATAATTTTTTTTACTAAATCAGATTCGTTAATATTAATAAACTCACTAATTAGAAAAGTAAGATAAGACTTACAAGAGGTCATAACAATCTTAAACATAGTATCAGTAGTACCAGGGATTACTTTATCATTTTTAATAAGATTATCTCTTAATCTAGAAAGTCTTGAAGATATTTTTTCGTCTAACAAAGTAGTATTCACCTCCCTTCGCTCCTAATCTATCACAATAAAAATTAGAAAGCAAAAAGGGAAAATTGTAAATTAGACCTGTTTTACCCTATCAATTTAGCAAATTGAAGAAGTAATTTAGTAAATCTTCTTATCAAACATACTGGAAAATGCCAAATCTCCTTTTAAAAGTAGAAATTTAAAAAAGTGAACTTTTTTTAGTCTGCTTTATAGGTTAGCTTTTAAACTACTAACCATATCAAGATTATTAATTTTTCTAAATGATTATAGACACATTAAAAGATAGTCAGGTAATGGCTATCTTATTTATTATCTTTTTCTTCTTTAATTGTTTCTTTTAAAATAGAACCAGTAGTTACTAAATTTTGTAAATCACTTGGAACAATTATTTTAGTTGCTGTACCATTAGCTACTTTAACCATGGCTTCATAACTTCTTAGTTTTAATACTGCTTCATCGGCTTTAGCTGCTTTAATTAGTTTAATACCTTCAGCTTCTGCTTCTTTTACTTTCATAATAGCTTCAGCTTTTCCTTCAGCTTCTCTAATTTCTGCTTCTTTCTTTGCATCTGCTCTTAGAATAGTACTTTCTTTTTCTCCTTCAGCAATTAAGACAGCTGCTTTCTTCTCACCTTCTGCTTGAAGAATCTTCTCACGTCTTTCACGTTCAGCACGCATTTGTTTTTCCATTGCTTCTTGAATATCTCTAGGCGGTAAAATATTTTTAACTTCTACTCTATTAACTTTTATACCCCAAGGATCAGTTGCTTCATCTAGAATTGATCGCATTTTAGAATTAATTATATCTCTTGATGTCAATGTTTGATCAAGCTCTAACTCACCGATAATATTTCTAAGGGTTGTAGCAGTTAAATTTTCAATAGCGTTTATTGGATTTTCTACTCCATAAGTATATAGTTTTGGATCAGTTATTTGAAAATAAACAACTGTATCTATTTGCATAGTAACATTATCTTTCGTAATAACTGGTTGTGGTGCAAAGTCTTTCACTATTTCTTTTAAAGTGACTGTATTAGCAACTCTATCAATAAAAGGAATTACATAATGTGGTCCAGTTCCTAAAGTAGCATTATAACTACCAAGACGTTCTACTACCTTTGCTTCTGATTGTGGTATTACTTTGATTCCTAGTATTATTATTACTAGAATAATTATTAAAATTATAAATAACATTTTATCACTCTCCCATTTTCTCTACTTTGAGTTTAACCCCATCAATAGATAATATTTTAACTTTTTCCTGCTTTTTTATTTCACTATCACTATATGCACTCCACTTTTTTCCAAGAACCTTCACTTCTCCTATTTTATCATTTAAGATATCTTCTGTTACTATTCCTACTTTATTAATAACCATATCAAGATTGGTAGATTCTATCTTTTTAACCTTTATTCTCTTTATTAACGGTTTAGTCAGTAATAAAAGAAGAAGAGAACTTACTGTAAACACTAACATTTCTAGCATAGTATTTCTAGTAATAACATCAACTATTAAAGCAAATACTGCCGCTATAGCAAACCAAATAGTTACTAAATTAATAGTGAGCAGTTCAATAACAACTAAAACTATAAATATAATCAACCATATACTTGCCACCATATACCTCCTTGCTCTAATAATACTATATTTTCTAAATAATTACTACTAATTATTTAGTTTAGTCTTCACATAAGGCTTTTTATTATTTTTAGAATTATTTTTTACCTTAATTAAAGCTTGATATAAAGTTCCATTATAAAGTGGTATACCCTTATTGCTTAAATCAAGAGTAGCTTGTTCCATATCTTTTTTATTATAAGAAACACTCCTATTTTCTAAATAGAAATTAGCACTATAAATTGAAGTTTGTCTTTTCAGATTTTCTAGTCTAGAAGCACTAATACTTGAAAAAATAGCATTATGAATAGTCATATAATCATTTATTAATTTACTTTCATTTACTCTATCAAATCTTGATGACATATCTGCTATTAAATAAGGTGAAACCCCATACTTTTCATAATGATTATATAAATCATATGGCACCTTTTCTTTATGACAACTTTTCATTTCTAAAGCCACTTCTCTAGCTGACTTAATTATAAATATAATAAACTTTCTACTAGTTTCCATACATTTATCATTAACTTCAATTGCTAAATCTTCGTCTATCTCGGCACAAATTCTTCTATAAAACTTAAAGTCTTTTTCACTAATACCAGCAGTCTTACAGAATTTCTTTATTGTAAAATCATCACTTTTAACAAATGTTCTCATAGCTTTAACTGCTTCTTCACCATATTTACCAATATCATACTCTAATTTTTTTCTAGTCTGTTCTTTATTTTTAAGAGCCCTTTTCTCTTTAATTTCCATTTTTTTCTTTTTAATTGCTTCGCTTAATTCTTCATCTTCCATAGCAACATTTAATAATAAAGCTTGTTCATTTCTAGATATATTATACTCTTTTGCCGCATAGTCATAAAAGCTAGTCATACTATCAAAACTACCATTTTTAAGTATATCAATGAATTTTCTAGCTTTAGCTAATTTTTCTTTTCGCTCTTTATTTTTTACTTCTTCCTCTAGTTTTATAGTTAACAACGAAAAAGCCTTTTCATCATCTATTTTTTTACTAGCCATAGAAATAATATCAAAAGCTTGTTTATAAGTATAGCCTCTAGTATCTATATATTTACCTAACTCTTGTTCCTCTTTCATTAGCCATATAAGTTTTTTTGCTTCTACTAAACAAATATCATCTAGTCTTTTTAAATACACAGAATGATATAAATCAGTAATAATTGCTAACCCTAACGTATGCGTTTTACCTTTCTTTGTAGTAAAAGGTATTTCTACTTTTTTATAATAACTATTAATTGTAGTAGCACCATTAAGTTCCTTTAGAGGTAAATTTACAAAGTAACTAGTTGCTTCTTTTTTTGCCCGTTCTCTATCTTTAGCTTCATTAAATTCACTATCTATTGAATTTTTAAAAATATCTTCATTTTTGCTTCTTAACCAATCACAAACTGCCCTGAATTTCTGATAATCTTCTGGTTTAACATACCTTTTAGCATAGCTACCAATTGTATAATCAGATACATCTGCTAAATTATAAGCAAGTGGTAACAATCTATTTAAAGTATCACTAGTATACATATCTTCTAACTGTTTAATAGCCTCTTTTTCTTTTAACAATATTGGAGCAAAAAACTTCTCACCACTTTTAGTTTTCAAAAGATAAGGAATATATGGAGCAAATCTATCTAAATCAAGAGAATGACTGTTGCTTCCTATTAAATAGAAAAATGAATAAATATCAAAATCTGTACTATTTTCTAATACCTTATATCTTGCTATTACCTCTTCTAAATGAGCATCTTCTTTAATACTATTTATATAACTACAAAATTCTTCTATTTTAAATGAAAAGTTTTGTTTTCTATATTCTTTATATATTTTTCTAAAGACAGCAGCATCGTCATGATAGTAACTATTATCATCTATACAGTTATTAGAAAGTCTTAAATATTTTCCTATTTTATTAAAATTAACAGTCTTTTCACCATCAGTATATTGATCATAAAGTTCTACAAATTTCAAAACATTATAAAAGTTTGGTCTTCTAGGATTAATTTTTAAATTCATATGCGTAAAAATACCAATATCGTTTGGTGCAACACTCATATTTAAAGCTAATAACTTTATTACATTAAGTTCATCAATTGAGTATTTCTTATTTTTTATATCCTCAATTATTTTTTCTCCATTAAAGTAATCATTTACAGATTGATACTCTAAAGGATTAAGTCCTAAAAATTTAGCAAGTAAAGAATAATCTACATTAGTAGATGTATCTATGACCTTTTTTACTATTGGAAGGTCTTTAATAATTCTAGTATTATCATACAACTCATTTAATAAATCTACATCTTGTTTAGTTATTTTATAATCTTCATTATTAACCACTTCTTCTAACTGAGTCAATGCTTCTACTAATTTCTCTTTACTTTCTAAAAGACTTAATTTACGAAAATGAACAGTCGAATAAACACTAGCAATATAGTTATATAAAACATCTATAGCAATATTATAATATTTATTGTCATCAATTTCTATTAAGTATAATAAGGAAGATAAAAACTTTTTATAGTCATAATCCTTATCAAACATTCTACCACTTATCTTTGAATTGATAATAAATGGTAATTTTAAATTAGTTTTAGCATAATAGGAACTTTGATCACCATACTGTACTACAGCAGCTGTAAGGGAACCGATATCTCTATTTTTAATTTCTGCTAAATCTAAAATTATATCAGGATCTCTCGTAACCATAAAATAAAGTTCCAAAGCCTTTGTCTTATCATTATTAGCTAGTGTCCATATAATTTTATCTATCATTATATTTTCAAGTTGTTGTAAATACTCATTTTTATCAAACATATATTATCCCCCTTAAGCACGACTTATTATAACAAAATGATATTTCTTAGTCAATTTTAAATCTTCTTTTTATTTGTCAATTTATAGCTAATAATTGATGGCTTATAGTACTCATTAGTAGCTTTAATTACTTGTTCAAAATTAACCTCATCAATTCCTAACAACTCAACACATTTAAATATAGGTAATTTCTTATCATTGATTAAAGAATCATTTAATAATAAGACATCTTCTAAGCTATCTTCTTCTTTTAATAAATAACTACTATATGCCGTTCCAATAAAGTATCTATACGTAAAGTCCGGTCTAAATCTTATATTTTTTCCAGGATTATTCTTATCAAAACCATTAATATCATTTACTAAAGTATGCAAAATAAATAAGTATTCATCTTTAGTCATATTGGGAAAATCAAGTTTTTCTCTATAATCAATAATAAATTGATAACTGTCTTCATCTATATAACCTATCTTATCTTTAATATTTAATAAAATGCTATCATTATATAATTTGTTACAAGAGTAGTTATAAGAAAGATATCTAAATAATCTACTGACAGCAATATCGTTTTTGGAATAACCTTTTTCATAAATAAAATCTAAGTATTTGTTTTCCATATAAATGGAAATAAGTTCAGAAAAAACAGGAGAAGCTAAATAAGCATCTAAATTCAAATAGTGAAAAAATTCATGAATAAGAGTTTTCCCATCAGTTATAGTACCATTAAAAGCAACATTATAAAAATTTCTATTATTACTGATATAGGCATTATTACTAAAATCTTTAGTGTCATTAATAGAATCACAAAAGCCAAAACTTCCATCATTTAAACTTCTTTCAAAGTAATAAGTATAACGTTTATCAATACTGTTAAAAACTCACTTACCAAATCAAGAGTTTCCATTCCATCAACAAATTGATTACATTCTAAACATAGTTTATTACTACCTATAATTTTAAAAGGATCAAGCCTTTTCTTTGCTTCTTTTAAAAATTCTATATTAGATTTTAATGTATAAAGATAAAATGAATATTTATGACTATCTAAATATTCATCTAATTCTTGATTAAATTTTAAATAATTCATCTTCTTTTACTCCCCTGATAAGTTTAAAACAGCTCTACTAAGTTTAGAATAAAAGCTACAAATAGCCACAACAAATATGGTACAAGTAAGTAACCTGATAATTTGTTTTTCTTATAGAACTCTCTGATCATATATATAACCACAAATATCAAAATAGTCAAGTCTATAAGTGCTAATAATTTAAGTTTTAATAAAAAGAAGATAATTGGCCAAAGGAAATTAATTACTAAGTTAAGGGAATAAGTTTTAAGTAATTTTTTATCATCTCTTACTAAGTAGCTAGACACTCCCATTAAGATATAGAGAATAGTCCAAACTATCGGAAAAATATAACCAGGAATAAAACCGTTATAGTTTTTAGTTGCATCTTTAATAAGAAAGCCTACCCCACCACCTAGTACTAGAGGAATAGCTATTGAAATAATTAACTGTTTATAATCTATTTTTTTCATATCAATCACATTATTATTATATGTATGATAATTAATTTTATTAGATTATTTTAATCTTTCCTTGATTCGAGTTAAGACAAAATCATTTAAGCTACTTTCTTCTTTTAGTTTTTGATAATGTTGGTCCCTTATCTGTTTTAGCTGATTGTACCGTCTCTTGTTCTTCTAATATTTTCTTTTTTAAGTTTTCTAACGTTTGTTTTTGCTCACTAACGCTTGATTCTTGTGGAGTTAGGGAAATAGTTTTTTCATCTTTTTTATATTTCTTACTATCACTTGAATCTATATTTGAATTACTATCAGTAAATGTTTCTGCATCACTATATTTTTTTATTTCTTCTTGAGAGGCATTTCTTTGAGCTTCAATAATTTTTTTCTTTTGTTCTTCAGCTGTCAATCTAGATACCGAACCGCTAACTTTTAAAATAGTAATATCATCTAACGATTTGCCTTTTTCATAATAAATTTCACCATGTTCATTGTCATCATTTATTTTTATTGATGTAGCTTTTTCCAATCTTTTTTCTAATTTTAATGGTACAATTAAAGCATTTAGTCCTGTCGGATTTTTTAAATATTCCATTTTTTCAACTTCGGACATTTCCTCTAAGGCATCAAGTACATTTAATTGAGATAGTATTATTGGTCTAGCATTATTATATTGCATCATTCTCTCAAATACTTTCATCACATTAAATATTGGTATCAGCATTGATAAAAGTATTGCATTTGTTACATCAGGATATAATTGTTCTTGTAATTCTGCTAATCTTTTTGTATCAATTTTATATCCGGCATCTGCTACATCTTTGAACAACTTCAATTCACTTGCCATTTCCATACCAAAACTTGCAATAACCATTTCCAACCATATAACTAAAAACACCATAATAAATCCTCCTCTTTTAGTTAGTTGTTAATCTAGCACATTCATCCCATAATGTCAAATGAAACATTTACTCATTCGACATTATGCAACCTCTTTGCCATTTCATTAATTTGACTTTTCTTATGGTTCTTTGTCTTCTTGATTAGATTGTACCATTTTTTGTTTTTCAAACTTTAACATTCATTACTCTAAAATTATTATATTGTATAGCTCTTTGAAACACTTGCATAACATTAAATATTGATATCAACATCTGCAGCGTCTTTTAACACTCTCAATTCATTTACTATATGATAATTACCTAAAATTTTTATATAAAGAAACTTATTTTTTTCTATAAATTTTTTTATTTATTCTTTTAATCGAATTTTCCCATCTTTCTTTATTTTCTTCCAACGTTTCCCCAGCTATATAACAACCATTTGTTGTTAAGATTTTATTTCCTTTATTGACTCTGATAAACAAAGAAGAATCACCACCACCAATCATAACAGTAGTAGTTTTACTTTTGTTCGGATGTTTCTTGTGATATCCAGCCATTATCTTCTGTTGTTCATCAAAGTCAAGCTGTTCATATTCATCATAAGACATACCAATTGTATTTAGTAAGGTTTCATTAACATTATCCTTTATTGTATTTTCTGATTTCACTATTTTCACCTTTTACAATAATAATTTATTACTAAACTAGAAATTTCTAGTTTCTATTAACATGGTGTCCCCGATTGGAATCGAACCAACGACCTATTGCTTAGGAGGCAATCGCTCTATCCTACTGAGCTACGAGGACATAACTACATTTTAGCACAATTTGACTAAAATGTGACAACTTTTTATTTATTTAAAATCACAAAAAGCATATAGAATAGTTTCTAATTTACCTATTATCTTCTTCTTAAACTAATAGTTTCTTTTTCTTCATTAGTTTGTTTCATATCATCTAATAACACTGCATCTTTTTCTTGTAATGTTTCTCTTATTAATTCCTGAGTATTATCTTTTCGTTTAGGAAGATGCAATATTTCTAAACTTCCATTGAAGATAGTAGCATTTGGAAACAAATTTGCAACCGACTCTATATATTCACTATCATAATTCTCGCTTTTGGTACAAATCCCATTTACTAAACTTGAAGGAATTCCTCCCGGAATTGCAGACCAATCACACTGTGGTAACATACCTTCTACATGAAAAACTTTGCCATAAGGAGAAAAGGGCTCAATTACTTGATCAAATAATTCTATCTCTTCTTCTGAATACATTTCTGTAATTTTCTCAGGACTTTGCTGCTTAACTTTTTCATATTCAAAATAGTCTAAATGCAATAATTGTTTAAAAATAGGATTTGTACTATCAAAGAATAATAGAACTTTTCCGTTTTCGAATTTCAAATCTATAAGATTTAATTGTTTAGCAATACTTTGTTTTTTTAAATCATCCAAACCATCTTCTTGATGTATTCTACTAACAAAAGTACAAAAAACGCCTTCTTTTTCGCTCTCTATTTTTCCAAACCATTCACTAGCTAGAATTCCATACTGAGATATTCCTTTCAACGATTCTAAAGAATTAGAGCATTTGTGCCTAATCATACCAGGAAGTATTTCTACCTTTCCATCATTTTGTGGAAAAGGTTTCACATCTATTTTTTTACTCTTTTCTTGAAGCTCTAAATATAACTTTTCAAGTTTTTTAACAATATTTTGTCGTCTTTCATCACCAAAAAAATGGTATTCTGATAGCAACTTATATTCTACTTCTACTTCTTTCAAATTACCACCTCTTAATTTCATTATTCATCAATCCCCTCTTTTACTTTTTTCTTTTTAGTATAAACCTTTTTGTAATAACAGGCTCCACATAAAGGAACATATTCTATCTTTTTATTAGCCCCATCTATTTCAATTTCTTCTCCATTAAAGGTAAATTCTCCATCTATTTTTCTAGCATTAAACTTAGCTTTTTCGCCACAAAGACATAAAGAGTTAGTCTCAAGCTCTACAACATTATCAGCAAGAGCCATTAGTCTAGCACTTCCTGCAAATAATTCACCCTTAAAGTTAGTTCTTAGTCCATAACAAGAAACTTTAATATTTGCCTTCTTATTAATCATCCATAACTCTTCTATTTGTTTTTCAGTTAAAAACTGTACTTCATCGACAATTATATGATTGCAAAATAATATACTTTCTATATTATCAGTTGTTAATATTCTATCGTCTTTACCAAGCAGTATATTAACTTTTTTAGCCTCACCTTTTCTATTAATAATATAATCATCACCCTTAGTATCAACCTTAGGTTTAATTAATAATACTGTTTGCCCATTCTCTTCCAAATCATGAATTTTTTGAAAGATTCTAGTTGTTTTGCCACCTTTCATAGCACTGTAATAAAATGATAAATCCTCTTGCATTTTCAATCCTTCTTTCTAAAATGATGATAACAATGTATCCATCTCTTCTTTTTCCTTACTATCCATTGAATTAGTTTTTAAATCCTCATTAAACCAATCAGGAAGTATTTCTTTTTGTTTACTAGCCACTTTACTATTCTTATTAGTATTAGTAGAAATAGCTATCTTCTTCATCTTCTTATATTCTTTTTCAGTAAGACGCATCGCTTCTTCAACTGTTTCAATATTAAGTCTTTTCCACTGACCAGCTATAGTTTCTAAATAGCTTCTATTTAGTTTTTGATTATTAAGTTTTAAAGCATATGATATTAAAACATTAACTACTCCTGATGATAGTTTCTGTTCTATCATCAAGTCTTCAATAAGTTTTAAATCACGCTTAGTAGGTTCTGCTCCTTTTTGTTTACTCTTTAAATAGTCATAAGGAGAAGTATTTTCAAAGGTATAAGCCATCTTAGCCCATTTAGAATTATCTCCTTCTGGTTTCTTTAAAAACTCTGGTTGTCTTTGA
Source organism: uncultured Bacilli bacterium (assembly GCA_934177995.1). Lineage (GTDB taxonomy): Bacteria > Bacillota_I > Bacilli_A > RF39 > UBA660 > Onthousia. The sequence continues at coordinate 7,415 of CAKPPW010000004.1, read as the reverse complement.
TAGATTAATGTCGGAAGACTACCAGCATGATCAAACTGATAGTAGTTTCTACAACTCTTTCTAAGTAAAGTTCTATCAACCAGTCCCTTTTCATTAATAGATGACTGTACTAGTCCTGCCATATTAGTAGTATCAAAGTTATAAACTAAGGCTAGTGAATTAATTAACTCTTTTACATCTTCTGTAAAACATCTACTAGATACAATTGATCCTGGAATAGAACTTATTAACAGATTAAAATCAATGACTCTTTTAGATGTAATCTTAGCTTCTTTCTTCTCTCCAATAATATCCAAAACCTCAAATGGTTTTAAATTACTACTTTCAAACACCTCATCAAAAGAAGAACTAACATCTTCATAGTCTTTAAGACTAATCTTTGGCACTTGAAATATTTCTTGTCTTTTAGCATATTCTCTTTTACCTATATTATTATACAAAACAATATTTAGTATGGGGTGATGAAAAAACTCACTAGCCGATATAGGAGAAAACAAAAGGTAAACATAATGATTAACATCTCCTGTTTTAACATAAGTCTTAATAAGACCAACCGCTTCTAGCTTTTCTCTAGCAATCATAATATCTTCAAGTTTTAACTGCATAGTAGCCATCAAATGATGATGATTTAAGTCTTCACTCATCTGATTTAAGGAATCAAGATCATCTACTAAGGCAAAATATAAACTAACGGCAGTATAACCAATAATTGGTTGATAAAGCATTGTTAAAAGTCTACGGTCTTCACTATGAAGAACTGTTTTATTAATAACAATATACTGATCAGCTGGCAAGATAGTTAAATTCTTCATGATAAGACCTCCCTTTAAAAATTATAAACTAAAAAGATGTCTTCTTCAAGAAGAACATCCTAATTATCTAACTTTTTTTGTAACTCTTTAAGTTTTGATAAGAACTCATTAGTCTTTCTAATTTCAGCATCAAGTTTATCATAGTTTGCCGTATTTTCTAGTTTAAGAGAATTATCACTAGATATTTTATCTTCTTCTATTCCAAAGATAGGACTAATAACTGGGGTTGGCTTATAAGGTGTTTTAGATTTAGAGAACAACTCATCCATAGTTGGTATTTTTACCTTAGGAGCTTCTACTTTAATATCCTCATAACTAAATGGTACTTCCTCTTTCTTAGTTTCTAATACCTCTATATCTTCATCATCATTTTTAAGTGCTATTACTTCTTTATCTTTTTTCCATTTAGCTTCTAACTCTTGTAAAGTAATAGGCTCATCCCCATCATCTTCATGTTTTATTATCTCATCTTGAGTAATAGTGTTACCTCTTTTTAATAACTCATCTAAACTGATAATAGCATTTTGCTCTTGATCTTCTTCAAAATTAGTTAAACTGATATTCTCTTGTTTAACCTCCTCTTCTTTAGTATCAAGCATTTCATCTAATACAGGAATAACTTCATCATTAGTTACCTCTTTAAATGGTTTAACCTCAATTGGTTCAAAGATAGGCTTTTCTTCTTTCTTATCTTGTTCAATTAATTGTCTTTCAAGCCTCTTTAACTCTTCTTTAGCTTCTTCTTTAGTATATACTTCATTCTTATAAGTAATTTCTAAAGGATTAGCATCTAGTATTTCAACTTCAGAAACAGAATTATCATTTAATTTAATTTCTTTAGTAATAACGTTTTCTTCTTTCTTAGGCATAACAACTTCTGCTACAACAGGCTCTATAGCAACCGGAGATGTAAAGGTCTCTTTAACTACTACTTTAGGTGGTTCTTTCTTTTCTTCCATTACTAAAGGCTTAATCTCTTCTCTTACCTTTTCTTGTTCAATTCTAAAGACCGGTGGTAAAGCTGCTTCTTGCTGTTCTTTTTCTAAAAGCTTTACTTTTTCTGCTAATTTTGTCAATTCTTGAGTGTTTGTTTTTAACTTTTTTTGCTCATCTTTCTTCTTTATGAAAGATATAACCCATAGAATTATATATAGTAAAATAGCTGCTAATAAAATAATAAACAGTATAAGTACTTCCTTCTTAGCTAAAAAATCAATTATCTCTTGCACTATCATTCACCTCTTACACTTCTATACTAACTATATCATAAATCTTAGAAAGAAGAAAAGTAATTTATTAGTTTTAAATATTTTTTACATCTTATTTACAAGGAGGCTCCATGAAAAAAGAAACGTTTATTAAGTCTACTATTATCTTAATGATAGGTGGTTTTCTAACTAAAATACTAGGTATGATTATAAAAATAGTCATGAGTAGATTAATGGGTAGTGAAGGTATTGGTCTATATATGCTAGTGTTACCAACTTTTTCTTTATTTATTGGACTAGGTCAGTTTGGTCTACCTATCGCTTTATCTAAGATGGTAGCAGAAGATAAGAAAAATAATAGAAATTTAATGTCATCTTTAATGGTTACCTCTATGGCTATTAATTTTTTCTTGATTATCTTCTTAATTATTTTTGCCCCATTCCTTGCTAACAAACTATTACAAGAAGAAAGATCATACTTACCGATCCTTGCTATGGCAGTAGTAATACCTTTGACATCAACATCATCTATTGTAAGAAGTTATTTCTTTGGTAAACAACAGATGTTTCCCCATGTCTTTTCTAACTGTTTAGAAGATGTAGTTAGACTTTTCCTAATGTTTACCTTAATCCCTTTATTTCTTCCAAAGGGTTTAGAAATAACAGTTACTGTGGTAATACTATCTAATGTTATTAGTGAATTAGTATCTATTCTTGTTTTATTCTTCTTTCTTCCTAAAAACATTACTTATAAAAAAAAAGACTTTCATATTAGAAAATCTTATATTAAAGACGCCCTAGATATCAGTATACCTACTACTCTTTCTAGATTAATTGGCAGTATTGGCTATTTCCTAGAGCCGATTATTCTAACTACTACCCTAAAGTATAGTGGCTACACTTCTAGCTTTATTATCAATCAGTATGGAATACTCCAAGGTTATGTAATGCCACTAGTCCTTCTACCCTCTTTCTTTACCCTTGCTATCTCCCAAGCCCTTCTACCTGTCATTGCCAAAGCGATTAGTGATAAGAAACTAGACTATACTAAGAAAAAGATTAAACAAGCAATATTTTTCTCTTTATTAATAGGAATACCTGCTACTATGTTATTTATCATTATGCCAAAGTTCTTCTTACAGATAATGTATCATACCAATCAAGGTAGCGTTTACTTGCAAGTACTAGCACCTATTTGTCTATTTCAGTATATCCAAGCTCCTCTTGCCTTCTCACTTGATGCCATGGGTAGAAGTAAAGACAATTTAAAAGCTACTATTCTAGGTACCATTATTAGAACTATTACTCTTTTCCTTTTCTCCTTATTAAAAATTGGTTTATATGGTTATATCATTTCTACTAGTATTCACGTTATCTTTGTAACTACTTATAATTACTATCAAGTAAAGAAATACTTAGCAAATTTCACCACATTTTCACAGAAATAAAGTATACTATACATGAGGTGGTTTAATTGATTAAAATATTAGTTGTAGATGATGAAGAATATATAAGAGATGTAATAGTAACCTATCTAAATAATGAGGGTTATCAGACTTATCAAGCAGAAGATGGCTATGAAGCTTTAGACATGCTTGAAAAAGATAAATATGACTTAATGGTACTAGATATAATGATGCCAGAGATGGATGGCTTTACCCTTCTTGAGAAGTTAGATGCTAGTAAGAAAATCCCTACTATTATTTTGTCAGCCAGAGGGGAAGAAATAGATAAGCTAACTGGTTTTGATAAAGGAATAGATGACTATCTTTGCAAGCCTTTCTCTCCCAAAGAATTAGTAGCAAGATGTAAAGCTATACTAAATAGAGTGTCTACCAAGATAGATAATTATCGTTATAAAGATTTATTTATAAACTTTCTAGAACACAGTATTACTATTGATGATGAAGAAGTTAATCTAACTCCTAAAGAATTTGAAATACTAGAATATTTTATTAAAAATAAAAAGATTGCTATTAAAAGAGAAAGTCTATTAAAGTATATTTGGGGTTATAACTTTTATGGTGATGATAGAACAGTAGATACCCATATCAAAATGCTTAGAAATCATCTAGGAAAGTATCGGGACTTAATAGAGACTGTTAGAGGGATAGGATACCGTTTTAATGATGAAAAATAGTTTAAAAAGAAAGATATGGCAATATCTAATAATATTTTCTTTAATAATTATTTCTTTTCTTTGGTTATTCCAAGTAATCTTTATTAATAAGTATTATGAATATACTAAGACTAAAGATATAAAACATATTGCTAATAAGTTGTTAACCGGTTACAAGAGTGAAAATATCTATAATACTTTAGATGAAATATCTTATCAAGAAAATCTTTGTATTGAAATAACTTCTAGCAATTCTACTTTATATCGATCAAGTACTACTTCTAACTGTCTATTTAGTAAAGGAGTATTAAAGGAAAGTTTTATTAATAGTGGTAGTAAGGAAGAAACTTATAATTTACAAAACCCTCAGTTTGCTAATAAGACTATTTTAGAAGCTATTAAGTTAGATGATAATCTCTATGCTTTTTTATCAACTTCACTTGAACCACTTGACTCTACCGCTAAGATTTTAAAAGAACAGTTAATAATCATCAGTATTTTAATACTATCTCTATCCCTACTTATCGGTTATTTTATTTCGAAAAGATTATCAAAACCAATAGTAGATATCTCTCGGAAAGCTAATATAATCGCTAAAGGTAAGATAAAGAAAGAGTTTACTAGTGATAGTGATATTCTAGAGATAGAAGACTTAAATAACTCTTTAAATGAAATGATGATCGAGTTAGGAAAGACTGAAGAATTAGAAAAAGACTTACTAGCCAATGTCTCCCATGATTTAAAAACACCTCTTACTATGATAAAAGCATATGCTGAGATGGTTAGAGATCTAACTTATAATGACAAAGAAAAAAGAGATAGTAATTTAAATATCATCATTGAAGAGACTGATAGACTAGCCCTACTTGTCAATGATATATTAACGCTATCTAAACTACAACAATCAATGGATAATCTAACCTTAAGTGAATTTGATTTAATAATTCTTATAAAGAATATTTTAAAGAGATTTACTATTTATGAAGAAAAGTATGGTTACAATATCATTTTTAAACATACTAATATTAGGAAACTAATGATAAAAGCCGATCAAAAGAAGATTGAACAAGTCTTATATAATTTAATTATCAATGCCATTAACTATACCGGTGATGATATGACAGTAATTATTAATATCAGTAAAGTTAATAATCTTTATAAGATTGAAGTTATTGATAGTGGTAAAGGAATAGATGCTAAAGACTTAGATAATATCTTTGATAAGTATTATAAGTCTGAGAAAAAACACAAAAGAAATTTATATGGCACCGGTCTTGGACTATCCATTGTCAAAAGTATTTTTATTCTTCATGATTACAAATATGGTGTAGATACAAAAAAAGGAAAAGGTTCTAGTTTCTACTTTTACATTTCTAAAGTAGAAGATTAATCTCTTCCTTTTAATTTTATTAAAAAAGTCATCACTTTTAGTTGCCTCAACTTGTTAAACTATGGGCGATGTAAAACAAGGTGGTAAAGAGACGCTGCGATGACTAGAAGCTGTAAACAACTTCCATTAATAATATATAACATATTTAGAAAATTTACAAGTACGAGTTTTCGTAAATTTTCATCTTTTTATTCATTGGTAACATTAAAGGGGTTAAGTGACGATCCATCACCTTTAGAGATAGTTATACTTTGCTTTAAATTTATAACTGGACGGACCCCATTAGAATCAGCCACGCCAGACCCCAGATTCAAGCTCCCTGAAGACACCACAGCCCAAACGCGAGCAGCCGAGTAGTAAGAACCGAAGTTAGACGGAGAAAGCGTCCAGAAGTACTTTCCATTATATAGATAATAATTACTATTGGCAGAACCTGACTTTCCGCCTGCCAAGGCTACTTCATCGGCTAGAATTAATCCTACCGGATAATTAAGTTTAGCACTCTCACTTGACACTTTAAATCTATCATTTTCCTGACTACATTTTAAGCTTGGAGCCTTATTATCTTGTATACGTCTATAAGCCGAATAAACAGTACTAGGTGTTGTTAAATATCCTGAACCTGATACCATACTCCTATCATTACAGAAAGTTGTATCTGCTAAATATGAAGTATAGTTTGTAAGATTATTTTGATACCAACTATCTAATTTTGTTTTTATTGGTGAGTCTGTTGTATTGGTCTGAGCATCTACTAAACTATTAGAACTATAACTTATTGGTTGTACTATCATTGTAGTAGCATTACTATATCCTGTTACTTTATAAACTACATTACAACTAGTATTTAAACAACTATATAGTTTATTACTTACTATCTCATCATGATTATCAGTCCAGGTTAATTGTTTGATATCACCTGTTAAAGTAAATTTTCTAGTTGACTCATCAAAGGTATATCCTGTTCCATAATTATATTTCTGAGTATTGGTAAACCATGTATATCTTGTAGTACCGTTATCTTCATGTAATGAAAAACTTTCATTATATTTATATCCAACATAAGTTGGATCCCAATATTTACTATTAAATTGAGAGCTACTAATCATAACTGAATCTCCAGTATCCGAAGTGCTTTTACCAGAATAAATCATTCTGACACTTCCATCTCCATTTCGACGTATAATTCTCCAGATGAATCCGGCAAAGGATACATAATTATTCTTTACTGCCCCTCTATAATAATAACTTTCTCCATCATCATCTTCGGTCATATATAATCCATCTTCTTCGATATCATTTGGTGCTATCTTACTAAAATCAGGTGTTCCTTTTGACTTTATAGCAGTCTTAGCAGACTCTACTGATGTTTCATGGTTATTTAATACTAACATACAATCTGATAAGGTAGTAAATCCATTATCTTTACAATAATTATCTTCGGCTTTTGCTACTGTATCTGAAGTCTGTCCATAAACATTTACTTTTACTTTATAAGTTAATCCACCATTATCATTTTGAGGATTATAATTTTCATCTACCCAGATTCTTAATCGATAATTAATAGTAGTTTCTCCTTGTTGATTTAAATTTCCAGTATACAAACTCATCATATCGGCAGGACGTCCTGTATAAACATTTCCTGATGATTCTTCATAATAGGTTCTTGGTGCCATCACTTCTGTTTCTTTACCAGTACTATCTACAGTGGTTAAATAATACTTAATATTATTACCACTAAAAGTATTTCCTGTTTCTTCTTTAGCTGCTATTTCATAGTTGATATCGGTATTTCCAATGATAGATGATTTAACAGAAAAGTCAAAATACTCTCCACTATTTTTTCTAGTTTTACCGGTATTATCTGTGGTTGGTAGGGCATTATT
>CAKPPW010000003.1 GCA_934177995.1 uncultured Bacilli bacterium | reverse complement strand
AAATTTCTTGTCTTTTCTAAAGACGTATCTCTTGCCATATATTATCCTTTCTACCAACGATAATGTGCATAAGCTTTGTTTGCTTCTGCCATTCTGTGAGTATCTTCTTTTTTCTTAACAGCTGCTCCTGTTCCATTTGCAGCATCTATAATTTCACTAGCTAAGTTATCAGCCATTCCACGTCCACCACGAAGACGAGAATATTTAACTAACCAACGAAGTGCTAAAGCTTCAGCACGACGAGGTGTTACTTCTTGCGGTACTTGATAGTTAGCTCCTCCAACACGACGTGATTTAACTTCTAAAGCTGGTCTAATGTTATCCATTGCTTCATTAAAAACTTCAAGTGGATCACGACCAGTTTTTTCTTTAACCATGTCAAATGCTTCATAAAGAATAGTTTGTGCAGTTCCTTTTTTACCATCTAACATAATAGTGTTTGTTAATTTAGCTACTGTCTTAGATTTATATATAGGATCTGGTAAAACATCTCTTTTTACAGCACGTCTTTTACGCATATAGATTTCCTCCTTCCAATACTAATTATTAATTCTACTTAGGACGTTTAGCACCATACTTGCTACGGCCTTGTTTTCTATCTTTTACTCCAGCAGTATCTAATGTACCACGAACGATATGATAACGAACTCCGATTAAGTCCTTAACACGTCCGCCACGTACTAATACAACACTGTGCTCTTGTAAGTTATGTCCAATTCCTGGAATATAAGTATCTACTTCTTTTCCATTTGATAAACGAACACGAGCATACTTTCTTAAAGCTGAGTTTGGCTTCTTAGGTGTCTTAGTTCCTACACGAGTACATACCCCACGTTTTTGTGGTGATGGATTACTAGTTGATTTTCTACGAATTGTATTAACACCAACACCTAATACTGGAGCCTTACTCTTACGAACTTTATTTCCTCTTCCTTTACGTACCAATTGTTGAACTGTAGGCATATAAAACTTATCTCCTTTCTTTACACATATCCGGGTGTATCATTTTAACTTATAAATAAAATTTTGTCTCTCAACAAAATTAAATTTAATCAGCAATTATAATATAACATTCCTTTACAAGTTTGTCAAACATATTTTTTTATGTTGCTAATCATTTTTTAAAGAGATTAATAAATAATAAGAAAAAAATGCCTAATAAATAAGCATTTATTCATTTTTGATAGTAATATCGGTTATATTTTTAATTTCCTCTAAAGCTTTAATATGATAATCATTAAATTCATTAATATTCTTACTAATTAAATTTTCATAATCTTTAATAGTGTCATTATATTTTTCTAATAATAACTTAATTTCATTTAAATCTTTCTTATATATAAAATTATTAGGAATAATAAACTCTTTGCTAGCTTCTAAAGACTTAGTAAGATATGTATCAATTGATATAAAAGAAGGTAATATGTTTTTTTGTAAATAATCAGTGTCTATTCTAATACTCTTTCTCATTCTATCCAGTTTTTTGATACTATTTTATCTATTTCTTTCGCATTGTTATCTAAAAATATAGCATATTCTTTTAAAATAGTGCCTACTTCATCATAAACTTTACAACTAGAAATAAGGTCTTTTTTAAAATTTTCAGCATCAATACCTTTCCAAAAATCATCTTTAGTAGTTATTTTTTTAATTTGATTAATATACTGATTATATCTATTAGCTAAAATAAACAATACTTTACTATCTTCCATCATTTTATCTATATCAATCTGAATCAAGCTCATAATTATCTTCCTATCCATTCATCAATTTAATCTGTTTATCAACTTCAAGTAATAACACTTTATTTATACGTTTATTAAGAACAGATAAATCATTTTCTAGCTTCAATAAACCTCTTTTTGTATTACCATCTATTTTATAACCATTATCTAGCTTCTTCTTTATACTATCAATTTCTTCTAAACTCTTTCTAATTGATTCACTAATAAAGCATAATTTTTCGTTTAAAATAGTATAATTTTTCTTTAAGTTATAATTTTCATACATAATAATTACTTAGCAATTGTACTAAAACTTGTCTTACCTGAAACTTTATCAGAAGAAGTATATTTGTTTTTCATACCATTTAGAGCTGTCTCAAACTCTGTTAATTTATTAATTAACTTTTTAGCATTATTATTAGTTCTTTGTACCATAGCATTATACTCAGTTCTAGCAGCAGTACCTTTAATAGCACGATTTAACACACCTTCATCAATATGCGAAACATCGTTTACTTTTTTGATTAATGTCTTTCTATAAGTTTCAATTGCATTTTTCATATTATTAATTCCTGAAACATCAATTCCCCTTACATTAATTGCCATATTATCACCCTCCTTACTTATTTAATTTTTGTGGTACCTTTTTTATAATTACTTTTTTGGAAAGAAGAAAATTCGCTTTTATATTTTTCTAATCCATTCTTAATAGAAGTATTAATATAACCTACTGCATCATTAAGATCTTTAACAGCTTGGTTTAAATCAGCTATGTAGTTATTACAATCTTCACCACTCCAATATTGTCTAATAGATGCAACTAATGTTTTATATTCTTTACTACTAACTGAACATACTTGAGTAGCTTCTAATACCTCTTTTAATACTTGTTTTTCCAAATCATTAATTCCTGATGTAGATACACCAACATCAGCTTTTTTCATAGTTAAAGCCATTATTTCACCTCCTTATCAATAATTATTCATAGATGAGTCAAAGTAAAAGTCATCATATTTCTTTACTACTTCCATAAGAGTTTCACTGTAATCAAGGAAACTTTTTAATACTACAGCAAGATTTGCGTCAAAGTTTTTAAACTTACTTCTATATGCCTCAGCCACATCACCTTGATAATATCTAACAGTATCATCTATAGTTTTTTTATATTCTAAAAATATGTCTTTAATATCATCATGATATCTCAAAAAACTTTTGCTAAGAGTTAACATTTCTTCCCTATTGATACCTGAAACATCTTCCATCTCTATACCTCTCTCACCTGCTAGTAAAAGTTACCTTCTACTATCTTAAGTATGTCACAATAAAAATCTTTTCTCAATATAAATCAAATAATTTGACACTTTTTAACACTAATAAACTATAACTAATTGTAATATTTATGATATTAGTATTAATCTAGTTCCATTTCTAATGTTAGTATTGAATAATAATGTATCAAAACTATACCGTTCACAAGTGTCTTTATTATATAAAGAATTGGTAGAAGACAGTTCAAAATCTCCATTAGTTAATTCATATATTGCCTTATTAAGTAAAATTATTATATTGCCTATTTTCTTATTTATTGGTAAATAAACTGAGTATTCTTCATCTATCTCAGGAACTATTAAATCTACTAGAACTTTATTCTTCATTATTCATCACCTTCTATTGTTTTTATAATTTCAAATTTACCATTAGAAACTATGTAGCCTGCATCTGTTGAATACTCTTGAATATTTACATTACTTATAGAATCAACTTGGAAAGCTATTTGATTTTCAAATCCTTCACCTATCCATATTCCTTTAGATAAAGAAACTCTATTTTGATACCAGTCTTCAACCATTAAATTACGATACTTTTGATATTCTTCTATTATAATAAAACTAGTAGTAGTAAATTTATCTACATTATTTAAAATATCTGATAAATCTTTTTTTATACTATCATTTATATTAGAGTCATTAAATAGTTTAGATATACCAGCTATTATTATTACCCTATCTTCTTCAGGTTGCTCCTCTTTATTTAATATTTGTTTTATAGTAGTAACAAATTCAGTAGCATCTGTAGTTGATGTAATTTCACTAGGAACTGAGACTGTATATAACAAATCAAGCATTAATACTATTGTTTTTGGTAGACTAACAAGTTCTTTATATAACTCCGTTAAAAAACCTGTATTTATTAATAAATCATTTCCTATTATTGGTGTGATTTTATTCTCTTTAAAGTTAAAAGTAGAAATACTAGCATCATCAAAATTAACTCCTATTGGTAAATTAGTTAGGTTATCTATATATTTAGCCATAGTTTCAGAATTTACTTTGCTAGGAATAGTAGGAATTTGCTTAGCTTTAATAGTATAATAGGATGCTAATTTAGCAGCTGTTTCTTTAACAGTATCATTAATCATATCAAATAAATTTATATAAGCTGTTTGATACTCTACTACTTTTTCTCTAAAATTAGTTAATCCTCTACCAAAGACTTTTTTAGGTACAAGATTTAATGGAGCATTTAAAACATATCTAAATTCAAAATCATCATTAAATCTTAAAGCATAAATTGTCATAAAGTTTTGTGATACTCTAGTAGCTAAAGCATTAGTAGCAGAAGCTGTAACAGCAAAAATTATTCCATATTTACTACCCTCTCTAAATAACCTATTAAATCCATCTTCTAGATTATTAAAACTTTCAAAGAAGGATTCATAACCATTAAGAATAACAAATATTAATGGTAGTTTATTTGCATTTCTACTATTATAAGTGGTAAAACTACCACCATAGTTTGATAAAATACTTCTTCTTTTATTTAGTTCCCGCTCAAGCATTTGTAATAAATTTTCTATTTTTTCATTATCATAGCTAGAAGCATAATCACCAACTTGAGGCATTCTACTAAATACTTTTAATACTTCAGCACCAAAGTCCATTATGTAAATGTTTATCTCTTCCGGTGAATGGTAGATACATAATGAATAAAGAATTGTAGATAATTGATTTTCTTTACCACTACCAGTCGTACCATATATCAAGATATTTCCACTATCAGCAACATCTAATGTTAAAATACCTTGTAATTGATTTTCCGGATCATCATATTCTCCTATTACAGCTTGATAATTATAACTAGATGGTTTAAAGTTGTATTTATTAACAATATTGCCTAAATATATTTCATTAGGAATAGAAGGTAACCATAATTGATTAGTTTGAATATTTTCTTTTTGAGCAATATTTATTAAGTATTTAACTATATTAGTTAATTGTTCACCATAATCTTTTTGTTCATCTTTCTTTACTGTATTATTAACACTCTTAATAATTGTTCCATTATTACTAATAAAATTTATAGAGTCATCTATTTTTTTCTCAACAATATCAGACGGAATATATTTAGCACCACTCCAAGCTGATTGACCAATTTCAAATATTTCATCATATCCAACTTGTAAGTAGAATCTTCCTATTTCTTTTAAAGTAGCTGCTTCTGGTCTTCTTAACATTTCTTGACTATCTGCTTCTGACTGAACTTTTAAACATACTTTAAATCTAGCATTTGACCAAATCTGATCATCTACTACTCCACTAGGTTTTTGAGTTGCAAGTATTAAATGAACTCCAAGTGAACGTCCAATACGAGCAGTTGATACTAGTTCATCCATAAAGTCTGGTTGTTGACTTTTAAGTTCAGCAAACTCATCAGATACAATAAATAAATGAGCTATAGGTTCTTTTACCTGTCCTTCACGATAATATTTCTGATACTTATAAATATCTATCGTACTTTCCCCTAACATATCTCTTGCTTCATTAAATACTCTTTGTCTTCTTTTAAGTTCACTTCTAATTGATACTAAAGTTCTATTCATTTCTGATGTATCAAGATTTGTTATAGTTCCAATTATATGTGGTACTCTACTTTTCTTTTCTCTATTTTCAAAAGCACCAGCAAGTCCACCACCTTTATAATCAATCAAAACAAATTGAACTTCTAATGGGCTATAATTTATACACATTGATAGGATATAGGTAATAATAAATTCACTTTTACCACTTCCAGTAGATCCTGCTATTAATCCATGTGGACCATGCTCTTTTTCATGTAAGTTAAGTTCAAACAAATTACCATTAGGATGAACTCCTACAGGTGCAATTAAAGAAATAGTCGGATCATTTTCTTGCCACTTAGTAGTAATATTTAATTGTTCTATTTTACCAACTTTATACATTTCTAAGAACTCTAAAGTTTGAGGTAAATTGGAAGTACCATCTGACAAATCAATAGGAATATTTGATACTGCATTTATGTAAGGCAAAAGACTATTTCCCAAAAAGAATTCTGGTGAGAAAACAGATAAACTATTACTACTTACATCTTTGCTAAATAATCCTGCCTCCGTATCAGAAATATTGCTAAAATAATTACATTTACTAGGTAAATTTCTTATTGCATTTTCAAAAATCAAAATAGAAAAACCATAATTAGAATTAGACTTAAATAATTTTTCTATTATTTCCAAGTTTCGATACTTAATAATATTATCAGTTATAATTAAATAATAACTAGAAAACATTTGATAAAGGTCTTTTTTATTTTCTATTTTATCAATTTCAGAATTACTAGGAGTATCTTTAACAAAATTAAATCTTTCTTGATATTTAGATTCTAAATGATAAGATACTGTCTTTGCCTCTTCATCAGTATAAGCAAACATTCTAATTTTTCCTTGATCATCAAGAGAGTGAGCTAAAAACTTAAATTGATTCCATATATCATTATTTTTTTCACTTACAAGAAAAACTAGTTTCAAATCAATACTACTATAGTAAGTCATTAATTGTAAAAGTATCGCTTCAATATAGCTCTTTTTCTTAGTAGTATTTAGAATAATAGGAAAGATTGGATAATTTATCAAAGAAACTGTTATTGGAACATCTGTCATAGATAAGTCAGAATCCATTAGTTCACTAGCTTTATCTTTCAAATTATCATCATCTATAGAAAATTGTTTTTTAGGAGCATCTATAACAATATCAGCTTTTCTCCTACCAATACCAAGTCTTATGGTTAAAAAATCTTTATCACTTATTTCTCTACTCCACAAACTAGCATTTCTAGTTTCAAACAATCTTTGACATTCACTAGCATTTAAGTATAATTCTTTTAAAATATTTTTCTGATGATTAATAGTAGTATCTATTAAATCTTTTTTTTCTTGTAAATACTGACTATATTTTTTTTGTCTTTTTGCTTCTCTTTTTTTATTCATACTTTTCTCATAATAATGAGTTAGTATTGGAAATAATAAACTACCTATTAATAAAGAAAAACCTATTACAAAGTTCATCGCTTCATCATTCCAAGTACTCTTACCTTGGACAATACTAACATAAGAAAAGATACAAGTAGCTAATGACGAGATTGAGAAAACAGCAGATGCTCCTATACTTAAAAATAGTGGTAATTGCATATCTCTTTCTTTGAGTGGTGGATTTTCAATTTCAATAACAACTTTTTCAATAACTGGTTTTAAATTTGGAGTATGAAAAAAGTATTCATTTTCTTTATATAGACTACTCTTTTTTTCTTTAGCAGTAATTTTAGTGTACATACTATTATCTTCTTTAGGTAGGTCTGTTTCAGCAAGACCATTTATAGTAATTAAATCTTTAATAGTATTAATACGAACAGAATTATTTAACCAGATAATCTTTAATCCTAAAATAAATATTTCATCACCGAATGTTAAATTACAACTGACTATTTTTCTCTTATTAACATAAATTGGTATATTACTACTTTTTACTAATAATTTCCACATACCATTTTCTTTAGTTATTATGACATGTTCTTCATCTAATATCGGAAAAACTATATTATTAGTAGAAAGAGAACCTATTTTTAATTCATTTATGTTTGTTAATAGATAGTCTTTTTTTAAGTTAACCGATGATGGTACTGATACTAAAACAACATTTTGATCAGTATCTGTAAAGAAAAGCTTCACTATTTTATAGTTTGTTAATTGACATGAGTCTACTGTTTTGCCATTATCAACAATTGTAATACTATCATTACTTTGAATATTCCAAATACCATTAACTGATTGAACACTAATACTTTTTTCTTCATCATCAGAATGATAATTTATCAAATATGAATCTTCTACTTTTTGGGGTAATTTATAAGAATTAACTTTATAATCATCTAAAATAAATATCTTCACTTTTTTCACCAACTTATCTTTTTATCTATACTGAAAGTATACCATACTTTAATTTCTTTTCCTATTATTTGTTGAAAAATAAGTATTTATATCTTATAATTTAATTAGAATAAGGAGGATATGTATGGCACTTACAGAAAAGGAAAAAGAAAGAATTAATAGATATTTTAATGCAGCTAATTATTTATCAGTAGGACAACTTTATTTAAAAGATAATCCCCTATTAAAAAGACCACTCGAAAAAAAAGATTTAAAAAAGAAAGTAGTTGGTCACTGGGGTACTGTTCCTACCCAAAATTTTATTTATACCCATTTAAATAGAGTTATAAAGAAATATGATCTTAATATGATTTATATCTCAGGTCCAGGACATGGCGGTAATGCTATCGTTTCCAATGTCTATTTGGAGGGTACTTATAGTGAAGTATATCCAAATATATCAGAAAACGAAGAAGGATTAAAAAAATTATTTAAGCAATTTAGTTTCCCTGGAGGAATTTCATCACATGTAGCTCCAGAAACGCCAGGTTCGATAAATGAAGGTGGTGAATTAGGATACAGTCTTGCTCATGCCTATGGTGCTGTTCTTGATAATCCTGATTTAATAGCAGCTGTAGTAGTAGGAGATGGGGAGGCTGAAACGGGTCCTCTTGCTACTTCATGGCACTGCAATAAACTTATTAATAAGAAAACTGATGGAGTTGTTTTACCTATTTTAAATTTGAATGGTTATAAAATAGCAAATCCAACTATTCTTGATAGAATACCTAAAAAGGAATTACTTAATCTTTTTGATGGATATGGTTATGATCCAATTTATCTAGAAGGAAAAGACCCTATGACTCTTCATGAGAAAATGGCAGAGGCTTTAGATGAAGTTGTTAAAAAGATAAAACAAATTAAGAGTGATAAATCAACTACTACTCCTAAATGGCCAATGATTATTTTAAAAACTCCAAAAGGATGGACTGGTCCAAAAATGTTCCAAGGAGCCCAAATCGAAGGAACTTTTAGAGCACACCAAGTACCAGTACCAATAGACCAAGATCATATGGAACACGTTGATATACTAGAAAACTGGTTAAAAAGTTATCATCCTGAACAAATCTTTAATGAAGATGGTTCTATAAAAGAAGAGTTAAGAGAGCTAGCACCAAAAGGTAACAGAAGAATGGGAGCTAATCCTTATGCTAACGGTGGTCTTTTACTAAAGGAACTTTACCTACCTGATTTTCGCAATTATAAAGTTGAGGTTAAAAACCATGGCGATATTAAAGTCCAAGACACAAAGATTTTAGGTAATTATTTAGAAGATGTTATTAAACAAAACAAAAATTTCCGAATATTTGGACCAGATGAGGCTTTGTCAAATAGATTAAATGCTGTCTTTGATGTTACTAATCGTCAGTTCAATGGAAAAATATTAGATAATGATGAATACTTAAGTAAACAAGGACAAGTTATAGATTCTTTTCTTTCTGAACATGTTTGTGAAGGAATGCTTGAAGGGTATATTTTAACCGGAAGACATGGTATATTTGATACTTATGAAGCTTTTGTAAGAATTGTTGATTCTATGACCAGTCAACATGCTAAATGGTTAAAAGTTTGTAAACAACTTGATTGGCGAAGAAATATTTCTTCTCTTAATTACTTACTAACATCTCATATTTGGCAACAAGACCATAATGGTTATACCCATCAAGACCCAGGATTCTTAAATCATATTGTTACAAAAAAAGCTGATATAGCAAGAATATATCTTCCACCTGATGCTAACTGTCTACTTTCTACTTGCAATCATTGTATCAAGAGTAAGAATTATATAAATGTAATTGTTGCATCTAAACATCCTAGTATGCAGTGGTTAAGTATGGATGAAGCTATTAACCATTGTAGTAAGGGTATTGGTATATTTAACTGGGCTAGTAATGACTTAGGATATGAACCTGATATAGTAATGGCTTGTTGTGGAGATACACCAACTCTAGAAACTCTAGCAGCAATTTCTATTCTTCATAAATTTTTCCCAGAAATAAAAATTCGTTGTGTAAATGTTGTTGATTTAATGAAATTACAATCAAATTTAGAACATCCTCATGGATTAACTGATCAAGATTATGATATGTTATTCACTAAAAACAAACCTATCATTTTTGCTTTCCATGGATACCCTTCTTTAATTCATCAATTAACTTATAAACGTGAAAATGATAATATACATGTCCATGGTTATATTGAAGAAGGTACTATTACTACTCCATTTGATATGAGAGTTCAAAACAAGATTGACAGATATCATCTAGTAATGGATGCTTTAAAATATTTACCTAAACTAGGTAACAGGGCTACTCCTCTTTATGAATGGTGCAAAGATAAACTTGTTAAACACAATAACTATATAAGAGAATATGGTGAAGACATGGAAGAAGTACAAAACTTCGTATGGCATGATATTGATAAAGATATCGAAGTATTATGGTAATAATTTATATACAAAACAAAATCAAGGTTTAGACTTAACTATTCCTTGATTTTTATTTTAGTCATGAAAACAACTACCACCAATAAATTCTCTTAAAATAGAATCATCTGGTATCGCTTCACTTGGTATTGGTAATATTAATCTAAATAAATTTAATAATCTTTTCGCTTCATCATAGTAAATGGAGTCTTCATCTACTGAATAAAGTAGTGGTTCTACATAAGTTTTTAATACACCAAGTTCATAGATTAAAGCTGTATTGATAGTCGAATCAGCTTCGTCTTGATAAGGAAAGATATATTTTTCTTCCCCACTTCTAACATTAGGCCAAATAGCTATCGTGTCAACAACATCATATCCTCTAGTTCTACTATCTCTAATAATTCTTCTTAAAAGGCGATTATCTGTTGTCGAAAAACGATTATGAGAATCTATATTAAGTTCTGTTAAAGCTGATAAATATATTTTATATTTATTCTTAGCTGGTATTTTATCTAAAACTTTAGGATTAAGTGCATGAATACCTTCTATTAATAAAATATCATTTTTCTCTAGTTTCATTTCTCTCACAAATTCTTTACTACCTTCAATAAAACTATAAATAGGTGTTTTTACTGTCTCTCCCTGTAGCAAGGAAGAAACTTGCTCAGTAAGTAATTTATGATCAACTGCTTCAAAGCATTCGTAGTCTTTTTCTCCCTTTTCATTAAGTGGTGTTTCATCACGCTCTACAAAATAATCATCCATACTTATCATCTTAGGATTTAAACCAAAACTTCTTAAGAACATACATAGCTTCCTTGTAGTTGTTGTTTTACCACTTGATGATGGACCTGCTAAAAGAACAATTTTCTTATCTTTTTTATTTGCTACTATAGTTTTTGCCACTTCCAATAGTCTATTACTTTGTAAAGTTTCATCTATTCTTATTAAATCTTCCACTTGTCCTTTTGAAACAATACTATTTAATTCAGAAAGATTTGAAACATGCATAAGTTTAGCCCAATCATGACACTCTTTAAATACTTTAAACATATTAGGATGATGTTTATATTCTGTAATAGTATTCTTAGAATAAACTGTTGGGAATTGTAAAATAAAGCCATTATCATTTAAATAAGTTAACTTGAAGTCTCTTAATAGTCCCGTTGATGTTGGCATATAATGATAAAAATAATTATAATAACTACCTAATCTATACAAGGTAATATAAGTATTAGTATTATACTTCATAATATTAGCTTTAGCATTATCTTTAATAGCTTCAAAATACTTAATTGCACTTATTCTTTCAACACTGACTTTAGTTATATCAAGATTTTGTTCCACTAAATATAACATCTTTTTAGCTATAGACTTAACTAAAGTATCACTAACTGGAAAAGTTGTTTCTATATAAATTCCTTTATCTAGTGAGTGTTGAACAATTATATCTGCTTTTTCTCCATAAAGTTCTTTAACCGCTACCAATAGAAGAAAAGTAAGTCCTGCAATATGTGTTCTATTTCCTACTCTTGAATTTAAATCAAAAAATTCTATTTCACAAGTATCATGAATACTATAACTAAGTTCCCTATATGTATTATTAACTCTAGCGATGATAATAGGAAAACGATATTTATTACTATAATTTTTACTAAGTTGTAATAAAGTTGTTCCAATAGGAACCTTCTCTTCTTTTCCATTAACTTTTACTTTTATTTCTTCTATCATAAGTTCACCCTCTTATTCTTTCATAATTATAACATTTATATTTCAAGATGTAAATTGTGCAAAATATGATGAACTATTTTAAGTATATTTAACTATCTTTACGGATATAGTAATTTTAGAAAGATAAAGGTGATAAAATGAGCTTAATTCCTATGATAGTTGATAAAGAAATTGGGGGAGAAAGAAGCTACGATATATTTTCAAGACTATTAAAAAATAGAATAATTCTTTTATCTGGTGAAATAGATGATATCTTAGCAAATACTGTAGTAGCAGAACTTTTATATCTTGATTCACTAAGTCATGAAGATATTTCTATTTACATTAATTCTCCTGGTGGTAATGTTACTTCTGGCTTTGCTATTTATGATACAATGAATTTTATTAAAAGTGATGTTTCTACTATTTGTCTTGGAATGGCAGCAAGTATGGCAGCTTTCTTATTATCTAGTGGTAAAGAAGGCAAAAGGTATGCCTTACCTAATAGTGAGGTTATGATTCATCAACCACTTGGTGGAGCTAGTGGACAAGCTACAGAAATAAAAATTGCTGCCGAACATATCTTAAAGACAAAGAAAAAGCTTAATGAAATTCTTGCTAAAAACACAGGAAAATCTATTAAGCAAATAGAAAACGATACTGATAGAGACAACTATTTAACAGCTAATGATGCTAAAGATTACGGTCTTGTTGATAAAATATTAACTACTACTCCATAAATTTAGAAGCTAGTTCCTTAATTTTTCTAAATCGATGATTTAATCCAGACTTAGAAATAGAGCGACCAGTTTCTTTTTTTATAATTTCACTCAACTCTTTTAAAGAAGCTTCTTTATATTTTTCACGATAATAAAGAGCTTCTTTTGTTTTATCATCTAATAAGTCTAAGGCATTATTTGTTTTAAGTATTTCTATTTGATTAAGTTGTTCCAAAGCACTAGCTATTATTCTATCCGTGTTCGCTTGTTCACAATTATTAAGCCTATTAGTTTGATTTTTCTTATCACGATAAATTCTAACATTCTCATAATATAAAACAGAATTTGTTGCATCAACAATTTTTAAAAAATCACTTATTTTTTCCGCTTCTTTTAGATAAAGCATATAACTACGATCTCTATTAAGCATCTTAATATTTAAATTATAAGAATTTAATACTTTCTGCACAAAAACTGCCTCTTCTGGATAGTCAATTAATATTTCCATATGATATCTTGAAGTTTTCGGATCATTAACACTACCACCATTTAAAAATACTCCTTTTAGGTAAGCTTTTGTTTCTAGTTTTCCATCAAAGAAATAATCAGGTGGTACTTCTTTTTGATAAGATACTAAATCAAGCAGAAAAGAACTACCTTCTACTATTTCTAAAACATGTAAATCATTTTTAGTAAAATTGTTGCTATCCTTAGTATATTCTTCATACTTAATTCCTTTAAACATATCTAATATATTTTTAAAATAGTTAATTATATCACTATTCTCATTAATAAGTTGTAGTTTATCTTCATACCAGGTAGCATTATTTCTAACAAAGCCTGCTAATATAGAATATTTTTCTGTCTCTGACAAATTTTTAGAGACTATCTCTTCTTTTATCTTAGTTGTAAAGGACATACCATCACCTCATTAAGTAAGAAAATATTAGTGAACTTAATTTTTGACTATGATGTTTTAAAGTATTATCAGCTATAGTTAACAAGTCTGCTTCAATAAATTCTACATCTAATGATTTTAAAACAGCATAATCAATTTTAACTGGGTCTTTTCTTTCTTCACTTGCATATTTCTCTGCCATTTCTTGAGATATAGGAGAATTTGAAGCAATAACTACATCTAATTTATGCGTACCTAAGTATTGATTTATTAAATTAACATGATCACTAACAGTAAAATTATCAGTCTCACCTGGTTGTGTTACTATATTACAAACATACATAATAGGTGCTTTTGTCTTATCAAGAGCTTTTATTACTTTTTTAGCTAATAGGTTAGGGAATAATGAAGTATATAAACTACCCATGCTTAAAAGAATAAGATCTGCTTCATTAATAGCTTCAATCACTTCATTTAGAATATGAGGTTCCTCTTTATAAAATAGTTTTTTTATTTTCTTAGGAGACTTAGTAATCATCTCTTCTCCTTCAATTATATCTCCATCTATCGCTTCACCCATTAAAGTTATATTTTCATCTTCTGTTAAAGGAAGAATTTTACTCTTAACATCTAATAAGATGGATAACTCTTCAATAGCAGATTTTAAACTACCAGTAATATCTAGTAATGAAGTTAGTATTAAATTACCAAGAGCATGACCATCTAAATCACTGGTTGTATGAAAACGATATGCTAACATCTCTTTTATATTTTCATCACTTTCTGATAAACTAGTAATTACTTTTCTAATGTCACCAACAGCTGGAATATGAAACTCTTCACGAAGCTTTCCTGTACTTTGTCCATTATCTGCTACGGAAATAACTGCCGTAATATCAAGAGGAAAATCTTTTAGTCCTGCTAAAAGATAAGATATTCCTTTTCCACCACCAAGCACTACAACTTTTTTATTCATGAATATCCTCCCTTACTCTTAGGGCACAACGAGCTGCCTCACTCATAGCAATAACAATTTGATAGTGTGGTTTAAAAACACAATCTCCTACTGCATAGATACCTTTCTGTTTAGTTTCAAAATTATCATCTACTTCTATGTAAGAGTCTTTTGATAAAATATTCATATTATTTAAAAATTCAGTATTAGGAGTTTGACCAATACAGATAAAAACAGCCTCACAATTAATTACTTCTTCACTTTTTAATTTAACCCCTTCTAAGTTATCTTCTCCAATAAAAGATAATACTTCACCAAGTTTAAAAGAAACATTTTCTAATTTTTCTGCTTTATTTACAAGACTCTTTTTAGCTCTAAGCTTATCACGTCTATGAAGAATAGTTATACTTTTTACTATAGGACTAAGATAAATAGCAGACTCTAAGGCACTATCTCCGCCACCTACTACCACTACGTCTTTATCTTTATATAAATTTCCGTCACAAACAGCACAAAAGCTAAGTCCATGATTAAAATACTTATCTTCAAATAATACATTAAGCTTCTTTGATTTTCTGCCTGTTGCTATTATAACTCTTAAAGTAGAATACGTATTTTTATCAGTAATTATCTCTTTCTCTACTCCCTTATTATCTATTTTCTCAACTTTTTCAAAAATAACTGGTATTTCTAATTCTTTAACTTGATTTAAGATAGAGATAGCTAAATCACTACCAGATATCTTGGAAAACCCAGGATAATTTTCTATCTTATCATTTGCTACTATTTGTCCACCAGGCATTGATGATTCAAATATAGCACAAGATATACCACTTCTTTTCAAATATATAGCAGCAGTCATACCTGCTACTCCACATCCTATTATACCAACTTCATACTTCATGTCTAATTCCTCCTTCTTGATATAAGTTTTCAAATTTTTTAGATTTTATATTTCTTATAAAACAGAAATATATACCACAAATTATCATCATAATAGAAACTATTTGAGCCATTTTCAAAGGACCTAACATCAAACTATCTGATCTCATCCCTTCAACAAAAAACCTAGTTACTCCATACCAAATCAAATATAAGCCAGTTAAAAAGCCAATTTTAAGATATGGATAAAGACGGGTTAAAAATAATATTACAAATCCTAATAAGTCTAAAATGGATTCATATAAAAAGGTAGGTTGATAATAGTTTCCATCTATATACATACCGTTTATAATAAATTGCGGTATATGCATATTAATAAGTTCTTGCTTAGTAGTTATAGCACCATAAGCTTCCTGATTAAAGAAATTGCCCCATCTACCAATCGCTTGTGCTAAAATTAACCCTACTACTACCATATCTAAAAACTTCAGATTAGAAACTTTATTTTTATGACAATAATATAGAATAAAAATTAGTCCTACTATTATACCACCATGAATAGCAAGTCCACCATGCCAAATAGCAAATATTTCTAAAGGATTTTTAACGTAATAATCCCACTCAAATATTACATAATATAGTCTTGCTCCTAATATACCAAATATTATTACATAATAAATAGTATTTATTAAAAAATCTTTATCTATATTTTGTTTTCTAGCTTCTTTAATTATTAAATATGTAGCAGAAACAATAGCTAATAAGATGAAAATTGTATAATAATAAATCTTAATAAAACCTAAATCTAATGCTACTCTACTCATGTCTAAATCTCCTAATAAGTGGCTTTATAACTATGTCTTCCATTACAAAATTCATAACAGAAATAAGAATAGAAATAACTAGAGCTACCCAGAAATCTTTCAAGTCAAAGTGACTACCAAGTATCCAATCTACTAATTTCAAAACAAATAAGTTTATGAAAGGATAAAATAATCCTAAAGTAACACCCGTTATAGGAATAGTTAAACTAACCAATACCGGTTTAACAGTTTTATTTAAGATATAGAGAATAAAAGTAGCTAGTATACTATATAGTAATGGATGAGCACTATCTATATAAAATGATTTAAAAAAACTACCTACTATAATGAAGACTAAAGAGTAAGATATAAAATATAATAACCACTCTATAGATCTATTTAGTCTTTCTTTTCCTTTTGATAAGATAACAATTTTCATCTTTATCCTCCTATAAAATCTTTTTTAGGAATTGTCCCGTATAAGAGTTTTTCTCTTTACTAATATCTTCAGGTGTACCAGTAGCAATTATCTCACCACCTAAATCTCCACCTTCTTTTCCTAAATCAATAATATAATCAGCACATTTTATAACATCTAAGTTGTGTTCTATTACTATTACTGTATCATTATTATCTACTATTTTTTGTAAAATTGCAAGCAACCTCTTTATATCATCAGTATGAAGACCAGTAGTTGGTTCATCTAAAACAAACAGAGTTTTTCCAGTCGCTTTTTTCTGTAATTCCTTAGCAAGTTTGACTCTTTCTGCTTCCCCTCCTGATAATGTAGGAGCACTTTGTCCTAGTTTTACATAACCTAATCCAACATCTTCTAAAACTTGAAGCTTATTTTTTATTTTACTATGATTTTCAAAGAATTTTAACGCTTCATGTACTCGCATATCTAAAACATCAGCAATATTCTTCTCCTTATATTTTATTTTTAAAGTCTCTTGATTATAACGAGTTCCATGACAAACTTCACAAGGAACGTAAACATCTGGTAAAAAGTGCATCTCAATTTTCTTTACACCATCACCACGACAAGCTTCACATCTTCCACCTTTTACATTAAAGGAAAATCTATTTTTTTCATAACCAAGCATCTTTGCTTCTTTAGTAGTAGTAAACAAATCTCTAATATCATCAAATACACCTGTATAAGTAGCAGGATTACTTCTAGGAGTACGTCCAATTGGTGTTTGAGATATATCTACTATTTTATCTATATTCTCAAGTCCTAATATTTTATCATGTTGTCCTGGCTTATTCTTACTATGATAAACATAATTCATCGCACTTTTAACTAATATTTCATTAATTAAAGTACTCTTCCCACTACCACTTACTCCTGTAATACAAGTAAATGTACCAAGAGGTATCTTAGCAGTAATATTCTTTAAGTTATTTTCTCTTGCTCCTTTAATTGTTATATATTTACCAGTACCTTTTCTTCTATTTTTTGGTACTTCAATACACTCTTTTCCACTTAAGTATCTACCAGTTATACTTTTATCATTTTGCATAACTTCTTGTGGAGTTCCAGCTGCTACTATTCTTCCACCTTCATCTCCTGCTTTTGGTCCAACATCAACCAAATAATCAGCAGCAAGCATCGTATCAGTATCATGTTCTACTACGATTAAGGTATTACCCAAATCACGCATATCAAGTAAAGATTTAATTAAACGATCATTATCTCTTTGATGTAAACCAATACTTGGCTCATCTAGTACATATAATACTCCTGTTAATCTAGAACCTATCTGGGTAGCTAGTCTAATTCTTTGAGCTTCACCACCAGATAAAGTAGCAGCACTTCGTGCTAGTGTTAAATACTCAAGACCAACATTTTTTAGGAAGGTTAATCTGGATAATATTTCTTTTAATAACAAATCTGCAATTTTTAATTGTTCTTCACTAAGTTTGATTTCTGTAAAGAAAGGTATTAAATCTTTTATACTCATACAAGTTAATTCATAAATATTCTTTCCACCAACTAATACTGATAAAACATTATCTTTTAGTCTAGAACCTTTACAAGTCTCACAAGTATGTTCAATCATAAATTTTTCTAGCCATTCTCTAATCCAAGTACTAGATGTTTCCATATACCTTCTCTCTAAGTTATTGATTATACCTTCATAATAATCTACTTGATGAAAATGATTACCACTTTTTGACCTATAATCAAATAAAATAGGTTCATCACTACCATATAAAATTAATTCTTTTTCTCTATCAGTTAATTTCTTAAAAGCCTTTTTAGTACTTATCTTATAATGCTTACAAAGACACTCTAACTTCTTATAATAAATTCCCTCAGTGTCATCACCTAATGTTACAATAGCTCCCTCTTCTAAGCTTAAATCTTTATTTGGTATTACTAAGTCAGGATCCATTTGTAATTTTACTCCTAGTCCTTTACACTCTTCACAAGCACCATATGGAGCATTAAAACTAAAGATTCTAGGTTCTAGTTCTGGTAAGGAAAAATCACAATAAGGACAAGCAAAATCTTCAGAGAAAACTAATTCCTTTGCTAAGTTAAATTGTACAACTACTTTCCCATGTCCTAGTTTTAAAGCATTTTCTAGCCCTTCACTTAAACGACTTCGTATATCTTCTTTTAAAACTAATCTATCTACTACTACTTCTATATTATCTTTTTTATTTTTGTCTAGTTCTATTTTATCAGACAAATCATACATCTCACCATTAATACGAACTCTAATATAACCTTCACTCATTAAATCTGCAAGTAATTCTTTATGAGTACCTTTCTCACCATAAACAGCTGGTGCTAATAAAACTATTTTAGTACCAACTGGATATTCTAATATTTTATTAGCAATTTCTTCTACACTTTGACTTTTTATTGGCATATGATGTGTCGGACAGTATGGTGTACCTACTCTAGCAAACAATAATCTTAAATAGTCATATATTTCTGTTACTGTACCAACCGTACTTCGTGGATTTTTATTAGTTGTCTTCTGATCAATACTAATAGCCGGTGATAACCCCTCAATAGAATCAACATCAGGTTTCTCACTACCACCTAAAAACTGTCTAGCATACGCTGATAAACTCTCTACATACCTTCTTTGTCCTTCTGCATAAATTGTATCAAAAGCTAATGAACTTTTTCCACTACCAGAAAGTCCAGTCATAACAATCAATTTATTTTTAGGAAGTTCAATATTTACATTTTTTAAATTATTCTCTCTTGCACCCTTTACTATTATTTTATCCATAGTAACACCTCATTTCGTTGTTAGTATAACACTTTTTTGAAAAAATAAAAGAATTTTATTAATTTGTTAAAACTCCTCTGATTTTACTCATAATAAGAATTAATACATTCATACTATAACATATTTATCTTTTATAATCAAACATATTTTCTATATATAATCTATTTTCTTTTAAATAATAAAGAAAAGTGTAAATTTTACCCATTAATCATATACTTTTCTAAAAAATATATGCTATAATGAATTAGACAGTACAGGAGGTGAAACAATGAAAAAGTCTGAAATGATAGAAGCTATCGCAAGTAC
This sequence comes from uncultured Bacilli bacterium, assembly GCA_934177995.1. Taxonomy (GTDB): domain Bacteria; phylum Bacillota_I; class Bacilli_A; order RF39; family UBA660; genus Onthousia. The sequence goes on along the minus strand of CAKPPW010000003.1, from coordinate 56,274 downwards.
TACAGGTTTAAGTAAATCTGATGTTGAAAAAGTTTTCACTGCAACATTTGATTTATTCAAAGATGAACTTGTAAATGGAAATAAAGTATCTGTAGCTGGTTTTGGTGTATTCAAAATCTCTGAACGTGCAGCTCGTGAAGGACGTAACCCTCAAACAGGTGCTACAATCCAAATCGCAGCTAGCAAGAGCGTTGGATTTAAAGCTGGAACTGCTTTAAAAGATGCTGTTAATAAATAGTAAAGCAAAATTCCTTACCAATGGTAAGGTTTTTTTGTTACCAAATAATCCATCAATTAAAACAAATAAAGCTCCATAATAGGAACTTTATTTATTTGCTAATATAATTGATAATAGAGGTATTAATAAACTAAGAGAAATAATAATAAATGGAAGAATAAATCTAGTTACAAAGGCAGCTTTATTATTATCTTCTCCTAAATTCTGATACATAGCACCATAAGGAGTGGACTTAACCATCTTTCTATCTTTTCCACCATCAGACTCTAGACTCTTATTTATTTTTTCTATCTCATTCTTATTTCTAGCATTACAATAATCACTATAATAAAAATAATTTTTTTCTAATAAGTTTCTTCTATAATAAGCAATATCTTCATTAGGTAACAACATAGATATCTCTTTAAAATTTTCTCTTAAAAAGTCTTGTTTCAAATAAGGATAGGTTGAAGTATAAATAGCTACTTCTAATAGTGCTAGATTAAACATATTCTGATGAACTTCATCTAAAGGCTTATCACCCAATCCAGTAACATTTTGATAAACTACTGAAGCAGTCTTATTATCATCATCTTTAAAAAGAGTAATCGTTTCAGGATTAAAGGAATATACCTGATAATTATTTTCATGTATATATTTAAGAGTTTGATCCATCGCATAAAATGTCTGCTGATAATCTTTAACATCATGATAGGAATTCATATAATCTTTTAACAATACTCTCATCATATACACTCACCCTATCTTAATTTTACTCTATTACCATTCTTTTTTCAATTCTTGTTGTAAACTTTTTTTGAGTTTTTCTACTATTTTACCAACCGTAGTAGTAGATAACTCTAAAAGTTCTGCAATTTCTCTATACTTAAATCCATTATATCTTAACTCAAATACTTTTCTATCATATCCTTCAAGTTTATACATATATTGTTTAATAAACTCGAACAGTTCATTCTCTTCACAAACTTTACTTGGGTCATTATCCCACTTAACTTCTTCTTTAACATAGTCATTAATCTCATAGGAATTAACATCATGTGGAAAACTATAAAGTATTTGATTTTTCTTAGCAAGTAATCCTCTTTTATAAAGAGAAAACTCTCTTGTTAGACAAGTAATAAAATAAGTATAAAATAAAGCATTTTCTTTTTCATTATAAGTTTTAGTGGCTCTTAACAACACACTATTTCCTAAATTTATTAATTCATCAAACGAAAAAGAAGGAATATCATAATGATTTCTTTGATAATATTCCTTAGACTTTTCATAAATTAAAGGAGCATATTTTCTCTTTAATATATCTTTAGCTATTTCATCATTTTCATTAATAAGATAAAGAAGTTCGTAATCATTATAGTATTTCATAGTACCTACTTTCTATTTCGAACTACCTCATACATCATAATACCTGCTGCTACAGAAGCATTTAAGCTTTCTACATTTGAAGCAATAGGAATACTAGCTAGAAAATCACATGAATCTGTTACTAACTTGCTCATTCCTTTCCCTTCATTACCAATAACAAGAGCTATTTTTCCACTATAATCTATCTGACGATAGTCACTCCCATTCATACTAGTACCTACTATCCAAAAGCCTTCTTTTTTTAATTCTTCGATTGTATTTTTAATATTTGTAACTTGGACAACATCCATATCAAAAATAGTACCTACACTAGCTTTTACTACTGTACTAGTAACACCAACCTCTCTATCCTTAGGAATAATAACACCATCAAAGGAAGAAGCAGCTGCTGTTCTAATAATCGCTCCTAGATTATGTGGATCTTCTAAATGATCAAGAATAATAATATTTTCTGGATTCTTCTTCAAAAGTTCATTCAATGAACAGTATGAGTAGTCCATGTCTATCATTATACCTTGATGTAATCCTTTTGACAAAAAGTCAATTTCGCTTTTTGAGGCATAAAAGGTCCTAGATTTAACGTTTTCAGGCAGCAATTTAGCAAATTTACCCATCATACTATCCTGAATTACGATTTTTCGGATTTTTTTGCAGTTTTTTTCTTTTTTTAATATAGCTTCTGCCACATTATAACCATATACTATCATAACTACTCCATTTCTATCTTTTCCATTAGATTCTTAATTTTTTCATTATCGCCTTTTAAATATAAATAACCAATTACAGCTTCAAAAGCCGTAGCAAAATGATAAGTTGCTAAGTCACAACCTTTAGGTGGTTTGTGTCCCTTTGTATTTCTAGCTCTTCGTATTATAGTAAGTTCTTCTTCATTAAAAAAGTTATCATCAACCAACTTAGTAAGTATAGACGCTTGACTTTTAGCAGTTACATAAGAAAGAGATTCTTTTTGTAGACTACCAATATTAGGTATCTTTTTCTTAACTAGAAAAAGTCTTATATAAGTTTCATAAACACTATCACCTAGATAAGCTAAAACTAAAGGATTAATTTCTTTTAAATTCATAATTCTACTCCTCATCATTTATTATTATATATATTGCTTTTTGAAAGAAAGAAGTCACTTTAAAAACTAGGGAAGCTACTGATAAACTTACTATAGAAAATAACATCTTAGTAGTTTTTTCTTTTAAAGTAGTAGTAATAATCTCTTCATGTCTTAATATATTAACAGTATCATTTATTAATTTTCTTTCTTTAATATATAAGCATAAGTTACTTATGAAAGCAAAAATAAGAAGATAAACACCTATCCAAACAAGATTACTTATTTCAAAACTTAGTCCTAGAATGACAATAGCATAACTAAATAATATAGTAAAATCTAAAAATGAATATAAATTCGATAAAACTCTAATTAAATATTTAGACTCATTATTCTTAATAAAAGATGAGACAAGATAACCACTAACTGCTACATCATAAATACTTTTACCTTCATAGATATCTTTAGATAAGTAAACAGTATCTTCAGTATAGAAATATCTATCACTGCCATCTATTTTTTCTATCTTTATATCTTTTAAATTATACTTAGCTAAGATAGATGCAACTATTTCTTTACCACTTTTATTACTAGCATCTATCTTTTTACTCTTATAACTTCTTACATAGTATATTACTGATAATACTGCTGAATAAATAATTATAATAATTAAAACTACTAAACTAATTATTTGATATACTTCCATTCAAAACCTACTTTCTTTCAAAAGTTGTATCATCACGACCATCTTTTAAAATTATTCCTTGTTCTAACAACTCATCACGTATTGCATCAGCCTTTTTATAGTCTTTTTCTTCCTTAGCTTTTCTTCTTTCTTCTATTTTAGCAATTATCCAAGAATCATCTTGACTATTTTCTTCTTCACTACTCATTAAGTCCAATGATAACACTTTATCAAAATCTTCTACCAGATACAATTTACTCTTACCTGATAGTTCTTCATCTTTTAAAACATCATATAATAAAGTTATCATATTAGAAGAATTTAAATCATTACTAATTGCTTCTTTAAATTTATTAATATAACTAGTTATTTTATCATTATTTAATTCACCATCATCTTTAATACTAGCTATTTTTCTCTTTAACTTTAGATATGCATTTTCTGCTCCATCTAGTATTTCATAACTAAAAGTCAACTGATTATGATAATAAGAATTTAAACATAAATAACGATAACTTAACGGATTATAGCCTTTCTCTTCTAATAAGGATACTGTAAGAAATTCCCCTCTTGATTTACTCATCTTTCCGCCTTTATCATTCAAAAATCCCATATGTACCCAAAAGTCACACCAATTATGACCAAGGTAAGCTTCACTCTGAGCAATTTCATTAGTATGATGAGGAAAAACAGCATCTTCTGCTCCACAATGAATATCTAAATAATCTCCTAGTTTCTCAATTGAAATACCAGAACACTCTATATGCCAACCAGGATATCCTACTCCCCAAGGTGAATCCCATTTAAGCTCTTGATTATTAAACTTAGAATTAGTAAACCATAGTCCAAAGTCAAAAGGATTACGTTTAGAATTATCTTCTTCTATATCATTTCTAACTGCTACTAATAAATCATCTTTATTTCTACTTGATAATTCATAATATTTAGAAAACTTTGAAGTATCATAATAGACATTACCATTAGCAATATAAGCATAGCCATCTTCTAGTAATTTTTCTATCATTTTTATATACATAGGTATATGATCAGTAGCAGGAGTTACTACATCTGGTTTTCTAATACCTAGTTTTTTACAATCTGTAAAGAAACAATCTGTATAATACTTAGCTATTTCCATCGAAGACTTATGTTCTCTTTTAGCAGCTACAAGCATTTTATCTTCACCAGTATCACCATCACCTACTAAGTGACCAACATCAGTAATATTCATTACTCTTTGAACATCATATCCTAGATACTTTAATCCTTTCTCTAAAATATCTTCTGATATATAAGTTCTTAAATTACCAATATGAGCAAAATGATAAACTGTAGGTCCACAAGTATACATTTTTATAAGGTTACCATTCTTAGGTTTTAATTCTTCAACTTGTCTTGTTCTAGTATTATATAATTTCATACTTTCTCCTCTTTTCTTTTATCTAAATTATCATAAAAGGCCATATTTTTCAAGGCTTAGAAAAAGCAGTTAATTATTAACTGCCCTTATCTATTCAGATTCAATTAAACCATAGCCGCCATTTTTTCTTTTATAAACGACCGCATCTTTTGATGTATCTATATTCTTAAATAGATAAAACTGATGTCCTAAAAGTTCCATCTGAAGAATTGCTTCCTCTTCATCCATTGGTTTTACTTCTACTTTCTTTCTTTTGATTATTTTATCTTCTTTTTCTTCATATTCAATATCAGTTAAATCAATCATTTTAAAATCTATTTTTGTCTTATCTTCCCTAGATTTTAATCTTGTTTTATTCTTTCTAATTTGACGTTCCATCACATCTATTGCTTTATCTACAGCTGCATAAAAATCTTCCTGTGTTTCTTCAGAACGAATAATAAAATTGTGAAGTGGAATAGTTATCTCCACTGTTTGACGATGTGAAGATACTCTCACTACTACATTTGCTCTAATAGCATCACTATTTTCTAGATATTTATCTAGTCTTTTTAGCTTCTCCTTAATATAGTCTTTCATTGCTTTAGTAACTTCAATTTTGTCACCACGGATAATTATTTCCATATTATCACTCTCCTTATACCTGTAGTATAGCATAATACTTTAAAAAAAAGAAGATAATTTCTTGTCAAAAATTATGGAAAATTTATGGGAAAGAATGAAAAAGAACTAGCTATTTTACAGTAGCTGGTTCTTTTATAGGCGTTACATCAACGGCTTGATATCCTTTACTTGTTTCTAGTAAAGTAAACTCTACATATTGACCCTCCGATAAAGTCTTGTAACCGATGATGTTAATAGTTGAATAATGAACGAAGATATCTTCATTTTCTTTGTATTCAATGAATCCATATCCTTTGTCATTATTAAACCATTTTACTTTGCCTATCATTTGGCTCACCTCCATAAATTATTACATCCACTAAGTACGTCCTGGTTTATGAACTTCTTAAAACGATGTAATTGTATTTTAACATAATTCCTTTAGATATTTACACTTTTTCCGTAAACGGTTTTTAAAATACCCTAAACAGTAAATTTTATCATTTATCATGACAAGTAGCGTTTTATCTATATAATGTTACCTTATAAAAAAGTCATTTTAAGTTAACAATTCTTTTTTATAGTATTATTAAAGCAACAAGAGAGGTATAAAATGAAAGAAAGATTTTTAAATAATTGTATTTCTTTTGTTAAGAGTAACAATATAGAAATACAAGAAGAAGAACTAAGATATGGATTAGAAGGGATTTATCTAACTTTTGGAAAGTTTTTAATAATTTTTCCACTGGCATTCTTATTAGGAATATTTAAAGAATTTTTTTTGACATTAATATTCTTTAATATAATTAGATACCCTGCCTTTGGAATTCATGCTAATAAGTCTTCAACTTGCTTATTTTCATCTATATTAATATTGATAGGTATTCCATTACTAATGTCAAATATTGCTATATCTTTATCTGTTAAAGTAGCAATATGTATAACTACGTTTATTTGTTTTATACTATATGCTCCAGCTGATACAGTAAAAAGACCTTTAACTAATAAAGGGAAAAGAGTCTTAAGAAAAATAGCAACATGCGTAATAGCCATTATCTATTCAATAATTATAATAATATTTAATAATAATGATATTTCTATATATTTATTATCAGGTATGATAATAGAAACAATTCTAATTTTACCTATTACTTATAGGATATATGGTATGCCATATAGAAATTATTTAATGGTTTAAATGTTATTTATTAACATTTAAAATAGAACAGGAGTCAAGTATGAAAAAAAGAGTTGCAAGATTACTAGTAGCTTTAGGAATGCTTGCCACTGCATCTGCTAGCTTTGGATGTGTATGGTGGTTATTAGATGAACCTAAAGCATTAAAAGGAATGGACTAAGTTCATTCTTTTTCTATGATTATTTTTTGCATAAAGTGATTATTATTAATAATAGTTCTTGTAAAAACACCATTCTTTTTGCTTAACATTTTTTTAACAAAGTGTAAACCATTACCATGATTTTTTCCTTTTGTAGTATAACCCTTACTACCCAATTTGTCTAAACTAATTTTACCAGAAAATGTATTAGAGATAGAAAAAGTCATACCTAAATTAGAATCATATATTTCAAGTGATAATTCTTTTTCCTTTGAACTCTTTGCACCTTCTATTGCATTGTCAAAAAAAATACCAACAATATTACTAATTATCTTTTCTTGAGAACGACTAAAGTTATAGTTCTCATCGCTCAATTCAGGAGATACGTTTATTAATAATTTGATCCCATCTTTTTTTGCCACTAAAAGTTTATAATAAATTAGACTTTTAAGTTCACTTTTTGGTATATTTCTAATTTTTCCCAACAAATATATATCTTCAGATAAATCTACATTAAGTATTTCCTCAATTTTATTTATTACTTCCTTATCATCAGTTATAGCAATTATTTTAGAAAGTTGATTCTTATATTCATGAATTTTTAAGTCCTGTTCTTCTTGATAACTCTCTATATTTCTCATACACTCATACAAAATGTTATTTTTAGCTTCAAGTTGATTAGATTTAAATAGTTGGCACATATAAATATATATTAATCCAACAAACGTTGATATCACTATATTTGTAATAAAATATGAAACAGTAGGCTTATATGTATCCCTAGCCAAATAATAAACAGCACCTATTGAAATAAAAGCCATAACTACATATATTATTATATTTAATTGTTTAAACTTTCTGAAATTTTCTATATTATTAAGAATTTTTTTACCTATAGATATATAATTATACAAAAAATAAGTACTAATTGAAATAATAAAATTAGTTGAAATAAAAATACAAGGTGTATTTCTAATAGTTTCATAATTATAAAAATTAACAACAAAAAGAGAAAACAATAAATCAGGAATGATAGATAAAATCATAAATGATAATGTTAATATTGCGCTTTCATACAATTCAATACAAAATAATCTTTCTACTGCTATTGAAAGAAAAACAACAGATAAAACTGTAAAAATAAAACTATACCCGGAGTTATAAAAAAGTGTACATGGTATCAGACTAAATAATAACCAAAAAACAGTTTTAAAACTAAATAAAGATATTTTTTCCTTCAATAGTCTTTGAACACTCAAAATTAAGAATATGTTAATTACTAATGTATTAAAACATTTAATTATAGCTAAGGACACGTTCCTTCAACTCCTTTCTCTTACTTCTTGCTACCAAATAAGTTGATTCACCAGTAGAAAAAATAACTGTATTTGTTTTAACATTATATTCGATTATTTTATCTACATTAATAATAGCACTACGATGAGTTCTTAAAAATCTATTATCTAACATCTCTTCAATTTCTGATAGAGATTTAGTTATTCTATATTCCCCAGTAGATGTATATAAAATACAACACTTACTATTTAACTCTCTTTCTATAAAAATAATATCTTTATATTTAATCTTAAAAACAGAATGATCCTTTTCAAACGTTAAACAACTATCTTTACTCCTATACTTAGAAAGTATTATAACCATTACTTCTTCCAATTGTTCATAGCCTTTCTTAGATTTTTTAATATAATCCAAAACATCTAAACGACTAGTTAATATTTTATTTCTATACCTACTAAAGTTAGTTACAAAAATTATAAGTGAGTTCCAATCACCCAGCTTATATCTAATGTATCTTGCTACATCAGTACCATCACCTTCTGGCATTTGAATATCCAAAAAATAAACATTAAAACCATTTGGATTTCTAGCAAAATTGAAAAACTTCTCATCATAGCAACTAAAAAAATGAGTTTTATATTCAACTGTACTTTTCATCATACAATGATCTATTTTCTCCTTAATAGAATTTCTAAATATTTCCTCATCATCACATATAATAAAATTTATCATCATGCATACCTCCGACTTCTTAATTTTACCATATTTTTCCATAAAAGTGGACATCTTTACAGCAAAAAACCAGTAGTTGTTTAACCACTGGTTATTTAACCTTTTTTTGTTTTTTTCTCTTTTCTTTCTTAATAGTACCTTCCACTTTATCAATAATACTATCAGTCACTTCCTTGTTTTTAGGAGAGATAATACTAGTTCTTAAAACAAACCATACTACTACTATAAATATTAAGATATAAAATACTTTACCTAAAACAGGATCTTTAAGTATATAGAAAATTGAAGCTGTTGCAAATAAGAAATCAATTCCATAGATAATTAATACTGTTGTTCTGTGAGAAAAATTCATTCCTAATAACTGATGATGAATATGATCCTTATCAGGAGCAAATGGAGGTTGATGTTTAAGTAATCTTCTAATAATAGCAAATAATGTATCAAGAATAGGTATACCTAAAATCATTATTGGAACAAATAAACTAGTCAAAGCAGGTCCCTTAAATTCTAAAAGTGTTATTACTGCTATTATAAATCCTAAGAACATGGCACAGTCACCACAAAATATCTTAGCTGGATGAAAATTATGAAGTAAGAATCCTAAAGTAGCACCTAACATAATGAATGTTAAAATCATAACAAGACTACCACTTCTACCTTGAAAGAAACCAATTATACCAATTGTTAAAAAGAAAATACTACATATACCACCACATAAACCATCCAAGCCATCTATTAAATTAATAATATTAGTACAAGCTACTATAAAGAAAATAGTCAGTGGATAAGACCAAATACCAAAGTCAATTGTATAACCAAAAGCTGTAATGTTATTTAAAAGTATTCCTCCATAAAAGACTATAATACAAGCAGCAATTAATTGTCCTAATAGTTTTCTACTCGCTCTAATAGACTTAATATCATCAATAATACCAGTTAAAATAATTATAAAACTACCTATCAGAATTGAATTCATTTGAATACTTTCTATTCCAAACATCATATAACCAACTAAGAAAGCTAAAAATATTCCTACTCCTCCAAGTTTTGGCATCACTCTTTTATGAATATGTCTATTACCTTCATCGCTTCTTGGAACATCTAAAGCACCTATATGAAAAGCAATTTTTTTCATTCCAGGCATTATCAGTGCTGAACAAAGAAAGGTTACTGCTACTATCTTTAAAGCACTTAATATTTCTTGATTCATTTTACTTCCTCTTTTCTTATTCAATTATATCAGTTTATATTCTATTGTACAATTATTTTAAGAAAAGAAAAAAGTCTAGTTCTCTTCTAGACTCCTTACATCATCAAGTAATACTCCTGTTCCTTCTGCTACACAAGTTAATGGTGTATCAGCAATAAAAACAGGTATCTTTAATTTATCTTTTAATAATGGAACTAAACCTGTTAACATACTTCCACCACCTGTTAAGACTACTCCTTTTTCTACAATATCAGCTGATAATTCTGGAGGAGTTTGTTCTAAAACATTAGTAGCCGCCTTAATTATCTTTTGAAGTGATTCAGATAAAGCTTCTTCTGTTTCATTCTCATAGATTTCTATTGTACTAGGTAATCCTGTAATTAAGTCTCTTCCTCTTACTTCCATCTTTTTCTTCTTATCAGGATTATAAACGTTAGCAAACTCTATTTTAATCTCTTCTGCTGTTTTATCACCTATTAATAATTTATATTTTTCTTTAATAAACTTTATAATATCTTGATCAAATACATTACCAGCCACTCTAATTGAAGCACTAGTAACTATATCCTTTAAAGAAAGAACAGCTATATCAGTAGTACCACCACCAATATCTATTACCATATTACCACTAGGTTTAGAAATATCCATTCCTGCTCCAATAGCAGCTACTTTAGGCTCTTCTTCTAAAAACACTCTTCTTGCTCCGGTTCTTTCAGCTGCTTCTTTAATAGCATTTTTCTCAACTGGAGTAATATTAGATGGACAACATATTAAGATTCTAGGTCTTGAAAAGAAATTGCGAGCATGAATCTTTCTAATAAAATAATCAAGCATAATCTCTGTTATCTCAAAATCAGCAATAACTCCATCTTTCATTGGTTTAATAGCTTTAACCTTTCCAGGAGTTCTTCCTAACATTTCACTAGCTTCACGTCCTACTGCTACAACTTTCTTATTATCTGTATCAATAGCTACCACACTAGGTTCATTTAAAACAATTCCTTCACCTTTTATATATATTAATACATTGGCTGTTCCTAAATCTATTCCAATATCCTTTGCTAACATCCTATCACGTCCTTTTACTGTTAATATTTTAACAAAATTTCTTTTACTTGTAAATTAATTTCCCATCAAAATTAGTTTTTCCTACTATTTTAAATATATACATTATAATTGCATTTATTACTTTATTTTTCATACAAAAAGATGATTGTTTTTTAATCATCTCTAGTTAACATTATTCTGGCTTCTTTGTTTCAGTAGTATTATTCTTAGATTCATCTGTTTCACTTTTATTACTATCATTAGTAGTTTCTGCTTTTATTTCTTTATCAAAATAATCTTCGGGATTAACTACTTGACTATTTAAATAAAGTTCAAAATGCAAATGATTACCTAATTCCTTATCAATGCTATTAGTTCCACTTTTACCAATCACTTGTCCTTGTTTTACTGTATCATTTTTCTTAACAGATACTTCTCCCAAACTTTGATAACTACTTACAAGATTATTTTCATGTTGTACTTCTACGATTTTACCTAGCAACTCATCATCTTTTATATTAATAACTGTTCCATCTAAAACTGCTACTACTTCAAAAGTTTCATTCTTAGTAAAATCCATTCCTGAATTTTGAATATATGTATCTTCATGATACAAAATTGATTTCTCCTGTGTTGCATTATCAGCTTGGTAGTTATAGAAATATTTAGTAGTTGTTACAGACTGATCTTTAAAAGGTTTTATCATTTTAGTAGTTTCATTTATAACTTCTACATCTTCATCTTTATCTAGAATAGAACTATTAACATGTTCAACTTGTTCAGTAGGTTTTAAATCTTTTTTCATATTTTGACTTACTAGATAAGCTCCTACTCCAGTAAAGACAAAGATAGCAGCATAGATTCCTACTATTGCACCTTTCCTGAATTTTAATCTTTTCATATTTTCACCTCATTTAAAGTTTTACCTAAAAGGCGAAAATTATACAATTTTTTAAAAAATTTTTGATACTGTAAAAAAGTCCCAAATAAAGTTAGTTACTAAGTAGGTCATTGAAAGTGCTAACATAAAGTATAAAACTCTAGCTTGTAGTACTCTATTTTTTTTAAATAATGAATTTATATTTAAAGAATCAAAAGACCAAATAACTAAGATTCCCACTAAAATGTAAATAAAATATTTAGCACTCATGACTATCCTCATATTTAGCTATTTTTTCAATTCTTCTATGATGTCTTTCTTCAATTGAAAATGGTGTTTCAATAAATTTTTTAACTAGAGTATATGCTTCATCAGTTGATAACTTTTCACTAAGACATATTATATTAGCATCGTTATCAGTTCTAGTTTCTAAAACATCTTCTAATGATACTACTCTAGCCGCTCTTATTCCCTTAACTTTATTACAAGCAATACTTATGCCAATTCCACTTCCACAAATAGCTATTCCATAATCTAGGTTTTTATTAGCTACTTCTTCACTTAATTTAAAAGCATAATCAGGATAATCAACACTTTCTTCACTAAAAGTACCAAAGTCAATTATCTGATATTCCTCTTCTAGTCTTTTAAATAAGTTTGTTTTTAATTTAAATCCTCTATGATCTGATGTAATTCCTAATTTCATATTTATTTCCTTCTTTCCACAATTAATTGTTAATAAAATATGTTCTTTTAATTTTTTCCACAATGATATTTTTATCTTAAATAGGTTTTCCACAACATTTGTGAATAGTTTTTAACCATTTATTATTTTCCACAGGTATTGTGTATTATTCCACAAAAAAATTTTATCCACAGCTAATTGTTTATTTTTTTAGTAAAACTTTTCCACAGCTTTGTGGATAATTTTTAGTCTTAGCATTTTTCAAACCAAGTCTTCCACCCATCACTACTGCTAAATGCGATACATCTATTCCATGATAAAAGCATTCTAAATTATCTTTACTTAAAGCTTCATCTAGTTCTTCAAATGAAAACATATCTCTTGGTAAATATTCTTCATAACTAGTCTCTATTTTTATTGGTCTTGTTAATTTATACCGAATACCAGTTCTTTTATTTTGAATCAATGGATTGTAATAACAGTATAATGTACCTTTTCTTATTATAGAGCCACTTATGTCACAAACAATTTGATTACTAGCTTTCAACTCTCTAAAACCATTATAAAAATATACGACATCATTTGGAAAATAAGTTTGACTCATATTAAACAATTCTAATCTTTTTTTATCAGCTTCTTGAGGTTTATTCTCTTCTAGTAAACATTCTTCCCACAAGTCAAAATCAAACATATCATCCACACTACTCACCATATTGAGAATATCATTTTTTTATTTAGAGTGCAAGAAAAAAGAAGCAATTAAGCTTCTGCATCTTGGGTATAACCATATTTTTTATTAAACTTGTCAACACGACCTGTACGTGAAGCACGAGATTGCTTACCTGTATAGAATGGATGACATTTTGAACAAACTTCAACTGTTAATTCGTCTTTATTTGATTTAACTTCAAATGTTTCTCCACATGCACAAGTAACTTTACAAGTTTTATATTCTGGATGAATTCCCTTTTTCATGTATATCTCTCCTTCCGCCATGATAAATTCATATCATAGTAATGACTAACCGCTAATAATATATCAAACTTTTTTACGAAAGGCAAGACTTTTTTACTTTTTCAAATGTTTCACTATCTCTAGATATATTGCTTTATACCCTTTACTTGAAGGATGAATATTAGTAGGATTTGGTAAATAATCATTATTATTTTTGAAAACTCGATAAATTGACACAAATTCTATATCATACTTAGTAGCCACTTTCTTCATCTCTTCATCAAAATATGCAAAAACTCTATCGGGAACTATATCTTTATACTCATAAGGATTATAATAACCAAGTAAAATTATTTTTCTATTATTATATTTTCTAATATTCTTAAGTAAATTATCTAATTCTTGCATTTTTTTAGAAAATATATCTAATACTTTTTTCTCATCTATTATAGATATATCGCTAGTTGACATATTTATCTCAGTCAACAAGTCATTACCGCCTATTGATATAGTTACTAAATCTGCTTCTCTTAAACATTTTTTAAAAGATAAAGACTTATCTTGTTTTGTTATTATCTGATTCATGTCAAGTTGGTGTTGTAAATCTGCTATTCTAAAACCTGCAAAAGCGAAGTCTTTACTATAATTATTAAGTTTATTATTTTCTTTAAGATAACTAGCTAAATAGTCACTATAGCCATAACCCTCTTCATTATAAGCATTTACTCCTAAAGATAAAGAGTCTCCAATAGCTAAATAATTAATTTTATCATTATGAAATGACATATAGATTAAGTAAATTATTAAAAGTAGTAAACAAAAGATAATAAGTTTTTTATGTTTCATTTTATCACCTAAAAAAAATTAGAGTCATAATATTATATTTCTCTAATTTCTACTTTAGCACCAACATTTGTTAATTTTTCTACAATATTTTCATATCCTCTTAAGATATGCTCTACATTAGTTATCTTAGTTGTACCCTCAGCCATCAAACCAGCTATTACTAAAGATGCTCCAGCTCTTAAATCAGTTGCTACCACATCACAACCAACTAGTTTTGTAGGACCAATGACAGTAGATGTTTGATTTTTTACTCGTATATCTGCTCCCATTGAATTTAGATATGGTATGTGCATAAATCTATTTTCATAAATAGTTTCTTCTATTTTACTTTGTCCTTTACAAGCAGTAAGTAATGGTGTAAGTGGTTGTTGCAAATCAGTTGGAAATCCAGGATATGTCTGTGTCTTAACATGAATTGCTTTATAATTATCTTGTTTACTAACAATTATATAATCTGCTCCAATATCAAGGAAAACACCCATCTCTTCTAGTTTACTAGTTAAAGATTCAATATGTTCAGGAATAATATTATCAACTTTCAAGTTTTCTCCTACAGCTGCTCCTAGAATAACATAAGTTCCAGCTTCTATTCTATCAGGAATTACTTCATGAAAACACTTACCAAGATAAGAAACACCTTCTATTTCAATACTTGAAGTACCTGCTCCTCTTATTTTAGCACCCATATTATTTAATAAGGTAGCAACATTTACTATTTCTGGTTCTTTAGCGGCATTATCAATAATTGTTTTTCCTTTAGCTTTTACAGCTGCCAACATTATATTAATAGTAGCTCCTACACTAGCAAAATCTAGATAAATATTATTACCTATTAACTCCTCAGCTTCTACTATATAGCAGTTATCTTTATTAGTTACTTTAGCTCCTAAAGCTTCAAAACCTTTTAAATGTAAATTAATTGGTCTTGCTCCTATAGAACAACCACCTGGTAATGACATAGTAACTTTCTTATATTTACCTAGTAACGCTCCCATAAAATAATATGAAGCTCTAAGTTTCTTTGCTAAAGAAGCTGGTATTTCTTTATTTTCTAACTCTTTCGAATCTATTACAATAGTCTCACTAGCTCTTTTAACCTTTGCTCCTAAAAAAGATAATATTTCACATAATGCTTCTGTATCAGTAATATCTGGTACATTGCAAATAGTTACTTCTTCATCTGATAATATGGCTGCCGGTATTAAAGCCACAGCACTATTTTTAGCACCACTAACTCTAATGGTACCAGTTAACTTATTTCCACCATTAATTTCTAATAACTTCATATATCTTACTCTCTTTCGCTATATTATATTAGTATTTTAAAATTTGTTTCCAACTAGACTTAAAAATAAATAAATCACTCTAAAAACTGTATCTCTACTAATATAATAAAGAAAAACAAGTAATTTGTCAAAAAAAAGAAACGAAAAATTTTAAATTTTCGTTAAAATCTTTCATTTTCTTGATTTTCTAATTCATCTTTAGGACAATCTTCTTGTCTACTAAACATTTCTTTTTCGTTTACTTCTTTCGCAGATGGACAATTTCTATTTTGACTTTTTTCCTTCTGCTTACTATTATTGTTTTTATTTTTCATTTTTACCTCCCTTATTACTATTAACATTATTTTTATAAATATACTTCTAAAATGAAATAAGCAAATATTTTATTCCAAGTATTAATAAAATTATACTTCCAAAGATATTAGCAATCTTACCAAATCTAATAGTTAATCTCTTACCACAATCTAATCCTATTTTTGTAAATAAAAAACTAAATATAGAGAATAATAATCCACATAAAACCGTATTTTCTTCATGCACACCTAATCCTATACCTACTGAAAAACTATCTATACTTACACTAAACGCAAATAATAAGGCTTGATAAAAACTAGTTATTTTAATTTTTCTTGCATCTAAATCTTTTAAGCTCAAGAGCATCTCACTAGCTAATATAGTAAAAATTATACCCACTAACAAATCAGGATTAGGTAAGAATGATTCTAAAAGAAATAATCCAATTAGATTACCAAGTATAGGCATAAAAAAATGAAATGATCCTACCATTAAACTTAATAAATTAGTCATTTTTTTATCAAGACCTAATGTTCCATAAATTATAGCTAGAGAAAAAGCATCCATACTTAGACTAATAGAGATTATTATTAATTGTCCTAAATTCATAGCACCACCTACTAAGAATTTATGTAAATAATCTATCTGTTAGAAGTATTTTTCTAGCATATCTTTAATATATAGACGATATTCTACATCTGTTTTTTTATCATTTTCTATAAGACAAAATGGGGGAAATAAAACACACCACCAGTTATCACCTTTTCCATCTCCTATGGTAACCACTAAAGATTCATAATATCCCTCTTTATAGGTTATACCTTTATATTCTTTCTTAGGAAAATAGTTTAATCCATAATTAATGTTATAAATATCATTACTCTTATTTGTTAATAAAGTGTTTCTAACATTAGTTGAAAAATTATTTTGATTAGCTTTTAACAATTTCCTAGATTCATCAATAGACTTACTATTTTTTAATAATTCACTTATCTCTACTTGTAAATTATCTTTAACCTTCATCTTTATCTTTTGATCTTCTTTACTATTAGACTTAGCAACTACTCTAAACCTAATAGCTTCATCAGGTATAACAATTTCCTTTCCTTTAGTATAACTAGCTAAAGAGATAATGATTAAACTTATTATTATTAGAAATTTCTTCATTAAAAAAATCACCCTTTTTCTAATATATTAATGGTGACTTTTTATCATTTTTAATCATTTTTATTTCTAACAAATATCATTCTATTTCGACCATACAAATCTTTTTTACAAGTAATTTCTACATCATATAGATATTTATTTACAATATCATAAATTTCTTCTTTTTGACTTTCTCCTATTTCGAAAGCTATTAAAAATTTATCATTTAAATATGGTTTAATATTAACTAATATTTTTCTATAACAATCAAGACCATCTATTCCTCCATAAAGTGCTAAAGATGGCTCATTATTCCTTACTATTTCTTCTATTTCTTCATTTGTTCTTATATATGGTGGATTAGAAACAATAATATCATACTTATCTAGTCCTACATTAGAAAACCAATCACTTTCGATAAATGTAACATCAAGATTAAGATTATTAGCATTTAATCTAGCTACCTCTAAAGCCTCTTTTGATATATCTACTAGTGTTACTTCACTATCTTTTAAGATACTTTTAAGAGTAAGACCAATTGCTCCACTACCACAACCTAAATCTAATATTTTAATTTTATCTTTATTTAAACCTCTAGCATATTCTACTACCTGTTCTACCAGCTCTTCTGTCTCAAATCGTGGTATCAACACATTTTTATTAACAATAAACTTAAGTCCATAGAAATTAACATTACCAATAACATATTGAATAGGTTTATTTTCTTTTAAAGCTTCTAGTGATGACTTATATAACTTTTCTATATCACTATCTACCTCTTTATCTAAAATAGTTAATAATTCTAAAGGATTAACATCTAAATACGAAGAAAGTAGCATCTTAGCATGATCACTACTTGTCTTACCCTTACCATATACAATTAATTCTTCAACTGTCATTATGCTTCTTCACCAGCTAATTTTCTTCTTTGATCTTCCATAGTCAAAGCATCTATTATCTCATCTAATTGACCATTCATTACTCTATCTAAACTATTAGTAGTAAAACCAATACGATGATCTGTTACTCTATTTTGTGGATAGTTGTAAGTTCTTATCTTTTCTGCTCTATCTCCTGTACCTATCTTACTTCTTCTTTCACTACCAAGTTCTTGGTCATGTTTCTGTTGTTCTAAATCATAAAGTCTTGCTTTTAATACTTTCATAGCTTGTTCCTTATTTTGAATTTGACTTCTCTCATTTTGACAAGTTACTACTGTATTAGTAGGTAAATGGGTAATTCTAACAGCACTATCTGTAGTATTTACTCCTTGACCACCACAACCTGATGATCTAAAGATATCAATTCTTAAATCTTTTGGATCAATCGTAATATTAACATCCTCTGCTTCTGGCATTACTAAAACAGTGGCTGTAGAAGTTTGAATTCTTCCATTACTTTCTGTGACTGGTACTCTTTGTACTCTGTGTGACCCACTTTCATACTTAAGTTTAGAATATGCACCTTGCCCTTTAATCATAAATTCTATTTGACTAAATCCACCAGCAGTTCCTTCAACAGCATTAATTATTTCTATCTTTAAACCTATTCTTTCTGCATATCTTGAATACATTCTAAACAAATCACCTGCAAAGATATTAGCTTCATCTCCACCAGCTGCTCCTCTTATTTCCATAATAACGTTTTTAGAATCATTAGGATCCTTTGGTATTAATAATATTTCTAGATTCTTTTCAATGCTTTCTTTTTCTTCTTCTAAACTTTTTAATTCTTCTTTAGCTATTTCTTTTAGTTCATCATCATTTAACATTTCTTTAGTATCTATAATAGATTCTAATACTTTTTTATATTTCTTATATTCTGTTACTACTTCTTCTAAATCTGCTATCTCTTTAGATATCTCCCTTGTTTTATTAATATTTTTTAAAACATCTTCACTCATTAACTCAGTCTGTAATTGATTATATTTAGTAAGCGTAGCTTCTAATCTTTCTATCATCTAAATCAAGTCCTTTCTTTGTCTGACTGTCGAGCTAATTATATCATAGCTACAACATCTCTTGCAAATAATTTAAAGAAAAAGAACTATTCATTTTCTAGTTCTTCTTCATCAACGACAACCAAGTCTTTTAAATCTTCATTAGGATCAACATAATCATCATCGTCATCAGCATCTCCTGAATCATAATTATCTTCTTCCATGTCATCAGTAATCATGTCATCCTTTATTTCATCTGATTCTTCATCATCATCTTCTTCATCTTCTATTTTAGCTATTTTATCAGATGTATGACGACTTCTTAAATCCCAACAACCATCTTCTAACATGATAAAACGTTTATCTGTAGTAAGTGATGTATAATAATCTCCTATTTTCTCTTCAAAAGTACTACTTGGAAGTTCTAACAAAGTTACAATGCTTTTAAAAAGCTCAGCAGTATTTTGCTTTCCTTGCTCCTCTAAAAGATAAAATGTGATGTCTTTATTTGACAATAATTCTAATTCTTCTTTTTTCATTTCTGACAACTTCATTTCTTTTCCTCCCGTATTAAAGTCTATTCAAAATGAATTTCTTCTTAATATTCAAATCATATAAACTTATATCATTTTTTATTAGCAATTGCAATACTTTTTTATATACTTTACATTTTTTCAGGTATTTCAATTCCTAAAATAGTCAATAACTCTACATTTGTATCATATACATTTTTCGTTAAAAGTAACCAATTTTCTTGAATATTTTTATCTTTTTCAGTTAAAACATGACATTTTTCATAGAATTTACTATAGGTACTAGTAAGTTGATATAAATAATCTGATATTACATTTAATTCTTTTGTATCATATGCTTTATGTAATACTTTATTCTTAGATAATAATAGTGTTATTAATTCTTTTTCAACATCGTCACTAATCTTTGTATATTTACTATAATCCAAGTTATTTTCTCTAGCTTTCTTTAATAGTGATTTCATTCTTATAGTAGTATATAAAAGATATGGACCAGTTTTTCCTTCAACATCAACAAATTTTTTAGGATCAAAGATATAATCAGTTGTTCTATTTGATAATAAATCAGCATATTTAATAGCTGCTACTGCTATTTGTTCAATTATTTCATCTTTATTTTCTTCAGTTTCCAAGTTATGAGAATGATTTGCTACTTCTTCTTTTACTTCTTTTAAAAGGCTTTTTAGGGATAAAGCACCTCCATCTCTTGTCTTAAATGGTTTACCATCTGGACCATTCATTGTTCCAAATCCAAAGAATTCTAACTTAGTATCATCACTTACTATTTTAGTCTTATGAGCTGCTCTAAATACTTGTTCAAAATAAAGTCCTTGTCTTAAATCAGTTAAATACCACATTTCATCAGGATTAAAACGTTTAACTCTTGATACCATAGTTGCTAACTCACGAGTAGCATATAAAGTAGCTCCATTACTCTTTACTACTACAAGGTCAGGCATAGGAGCTTTATCAGTATCTTTTTTTATTTCAATTATTTCTGCTCCTTCACTTTTCTTTAAGTAACCATCTTTTCTTAATTCTTCTAGCATAGGCATCATATAAGAATAACAGTCACTTTCACCTTCCCATAAATCAAAATCAGTATTAAACTTTTTATAAACTTCTTTAATATCTTCTATTGATAATTTTTTAATCTTATCCCATAAAGCTACATAACTAGGTTTACCTTCTTCTAACTCTTTAGTAATAAGTCTTACCTCTTCCATGATGTTTTCATCTTCTTTAGCTTTAGTACTAGCTACTGGATATATTTCTTCTAAATCTTTAGCTGTTATTGGTAACTCATCCCAGTTATCACTTTCTTCTTCTTTAAAATAATTAAGATTAGGATATCTATTTCTTAACTCATAAATAACCATTCCAGACTGTCTACCAATATCACCAAAATGAACATCACAGATAACCTCTTGTCCAAGTCTTTTAGTTAATCTTTTTAAAGCTTCCCCAATATTAGCACTTCTTAAATGACCAACATGCAGAGTCTTAGCAATATTAGCTCCACCGTAATCTAAAAATATTTTTTTATTAACTAACTTATCAACATCTTTAGAGTCGCTATTATAATAGTTATTTACAAATTCTACTAACAACTCATCTTTTAAGGTAACATTAAGAAATCCAACTGCTGCTATTTCTACTTTAGAAAAATAATTACTTTCTTCTAAAACTTTCTTCATATCTTCAGCAATAAGCATTGGACTCTTATGTAATATTTTAGCAAGACTCATCGCATCATTTAATTGATAATCTCCTAAATCTTTACGTTTACTTTCTAATAAAGTTACTTTTTCGATTGGAATAGATGATTCATTCATCTTCTTTGTTAAATCTTCTTCTATTGTTTTTAATAAACTCATATTAAACCTCCCACTCTATACTATATTCATGGTCAAAATCATTCCCATCAATTCTATATATCACTAAAAAGGAATTAACTCCCTCTTTTATTTGTTTAGTCTTCATTCCTACTGTTCCACATTGCTTTGTATCTTTAAGATATATCTCAAAGGAATTATCTACATTCTCTAAAAATTTATAACTAAGAATAGCGTCATCTGTCTCTCTTAGTAATATTTTATCTTTTAAATATATTGTCAATAATGCATGTTCATCTTGATACTGAATTACTTGTTTTTTCTTATCAAAATCAGCTTTTCCTTCATAGGTTAAAACATCATCATTAGTTCTTAACTTAGCAATTACTTTAACTTCTTCCATATTATTTCCCTTTCATTCAGGTAATATTATAGCAACGAATTAAATTTCTTACAAGATTATTGTTATTTTTAAAGAGATTGGACAAGCTAAATGTAGGTGATTTAAATGAAATTTATAAAAAAACTTACTAAATTTAGTATACTTCTTATTTTATTATTTATTATTTTTAATGTTTGTGCTTACTCATATGCTTATTTATCACCGAAACTACAAATCAAAAGTGCTAATAAGTTTATGCTTTTTGATGAAAATAATGAACTTTTCTTTCAAGGTAGTGGCGATAGTAAATGGGTAAGTCTTGATAACATTTCTGATAAAGTGGTTAAAACAACAATTGCTACTGAAGATAAAAATTTCTATCGTCATAAAGGTTTTGACTATTTAAGAATTATGAAGGCTATGTACGTTAATATTTTATCTAGAAATAGAAGTCAAGGTGCTAGTACAATAACCCAACAGTATGCTAAAAACTTATTTCTAGACTTTTCTAAGACCTGGAAAAGAAAATGGGATGAGATGTGGTACACTATCGAGATAGAATCACATTATAAAAAGAAAGATATATTAGAAGGCTATTTAAATACAATTAATTATGGTCATGGTATGTATGGAATAGAAAATGCTAGTCAGTTTTATTTTGGAAAGAAAGCTAAAGACTTAGACCTTGCCGAAGCAGCTATTTTAACAGGTATTCCTAAATCTCCTAGTAATTATTCACCATTAGTTAATTATAAAAAGGCTAAAGCTAGACAAGAATTAATCTTAAAAAACTTATTAAAGGAAAAGAAAATAACCACTGATGAATATAATGAAGCTGTTAAAGAAAATTTAACTTTTGTTGGAGAAAAAGAAAAAGAAGAGTTATCTACTGTAATGTATTATCAAGATGCAGTTATGAATGAGTTAAAGTCTCTTAAAGAAATTCCTAGTACTTTTTTAGAAACTGGGGGATTAAAAATCTATACTAGTCTTAATCTTAAGAGTCAAAAAGAGTTAGAAGCTAACGTAAAAGAGGTATTAAAAGATAACGAATTAGAAACAGCCGCTGTCTTAATGGACCCTAATACAGGTGGAGTAAAAGCACTAGTCGGAGGAAAAGACTATAATAAATCTGAATATAATAGAGCTATATCTGCTAAAAGACAAGTAGGTTCTACTATGAAACCTTTCCTCTACTATGCAGCTTTAGAAAATGGTTTTACTGCATCTACTACCTTTACTAGTGAACAAACAACTTTTACTTTTTCCAATAAAGATACTTACTCTCCTAAAAACTATAATGAAAAGTATGGAAATAAACCTATATCTATGGCTACTGCTATTTCTTATTCAGAAAATATATATGCTGTTAAAACACACTTATTCTTAGGTGAAGATACATTAATTAACATGGCTAGAAGAGTAGGAATTACTTCTAAACTTGATAAAGTCCCATCTCTTGCTCTTGGTACTAGTGAAATATCAATGCTAGAAATGGCTGGTGGTTATGCTACTTTTGCTAATGAAGGTTATAAGATAAAGCCTCATTTCATTGAAAAAGTAGTAGACCAAGAAGGTAATATTTTATATGAAGCTGATAATAAAAAGGAATTAGTTTTAAACTCTAGTCTAACTTTTATTCTAAGCAACTTACTAACTGCTACTTATGATTCTGCTTTTATTGATTATAACTACCCTACAGCTATTAATCTAGCATCAAAAATGACTCATACTTATGCTTTAAAAAGTGGTACTACTAATACTGATAACTGGTATATCGGTTACAATAAAGACGTAGTCGCTCTAGTATGGTGTGGTTATGATGATAATAGAGATTTAGAGCCAAAAGAATATAAGTATGCTCAAAACATCTGGATTAAATCGATTGAAGACTACATGCAAGGAAAAGAAGATAATTGGTACAAACCTAAAGATAATGTTGTAGGTGTCTTAGTAAATCCTATCACTGGAAAACCTGCTACAGAAAATGATACTAAAACTAAGATGATGTATTATATTAAAGGAACTGAACCTACAATGACGGACCCTGTCTTTGACGAATTATTAACGGATAATAAAGAAACTTAAGGAAGACAATTGTAATCTTCTTTTTTCTTTGATATAATCCATTTAGGATGTGATAAGATGATATATTTAATAATAGGATTAGTATTTTTAGTTATTTTGTTATTGGTAATAAACTTCCTATATTATAAAAATAAGTTTAATTTTTACTTTCTAAAAGTAGAAGAAGCTGATAACAATATTGAATTAATCCTTGAAAAGAAAATAGAAATACTTTTAAAGATTGCTAAAATTATTGATAAAGATATGGAAAAAGAATTAGAAGAGTTTAAGAAAAAAGAGATAAGTAAACATCAATGTTATATTGAGTTAAGTTCACTTGGTAACAAGCTATTAAAAGAAGCTGATGCTGAAGAATATGAATCTAATAAAAGGCTTAATAATTTAATAGGACGATTTGATGATAATGAATGTGACTTAAAAGGAAGTCTAAAATATTATAATGATAATGCTGTAGAAATTAATAACTATATTCATAAATTTCCTAGTAATATTGTAAGTTTATTTTCTCATTTTAAAGAGTTAGATATTTATAAGATAGAAAAAAGAGAATCTTTTGCAATTCTCTCTAAGTAGACCTAAAGGTCTTTTTCTATGTTCCAATCTATTGGTTTTATTCCATTAGCTACTAAAAATTCATTAGTCTTAGAAAATGGTCTACTACCAAAGAAACCATTATATGCAGAAAATGGTGATGGATGAGCAGATTCTAGAACTAAATGTTTAGGATTAGTTACCAATACTTTTTTTGCTCTCGCATAATTGCCCCAGAAAATGAAGACAACTGGTTCTTCTTTTTTATTTACCTCTTCAATAACTTTATCCGTAAACTCTTCCCAACCTCGATGACTATGTGATGCTGCTTTATCTTTCTCAACAGTTAAAACACTGTTTAATAGTAATACTCCTTCGCTAGCCCAAGGTAGTAAACTATTTTTTTCTGGAAAAGGTATTCCTAAGTCACTTTCTAGCTCTTTAAAGATATTAACTAAACTTGGCGGTTTCCTTAGTCCATCTCTTACTGAGAAAGAAAGTCCTTGTGCTTGATTAACTCCATGATAAGGGTCTTGCCCTAAGATTACTACTTTTGTATCTTTATAAGATGTATTTCTAAAAGCATTAAATATTTCATTCTTCTTTGGATATATTTCTTTTTGATGATATTCGGCATCAACAAATTTTAATAATTCTTGAAAATATGGTTTTTCATACTCATTCTTTAAATGTTCATCCCAATCATTACCTATCATTATATTCACCTCTACTTATGATATTTTTCATTATTTCTTATTTTATATGTCCGATATAGTTGTTCTAAAAACATTACCCTAAATAGTTGATGAGGAAATGTTAACTTAGAAAAAGACCATCTTTCTTTAGCTAGTGAATAAATATCTTCATGAAAGCCATTACTACCACCAATAATAAATGTTATATTACTATTATTCATTTCTCTTTCTGCTAATAAGTTAGCCATCTCTATTGATGTCATTTCTTTTCCCTTAACATCTAGTAAAATAATATAGTCTTTAAGAGTAAGATGTTTCATTATCGCTTCTTTTTCTATCTTTAATGATTTCTCTATTTCCTCAATTCCACAATCTGCTACTTCTATAATATTTAGTTTTGTATATTTACTTAATCTTTTTGCATATTCTTTAATAGCATCAGTAAAGTATTTTTCTTTTACTTTTCCAACAACAATTAACTTTATCATTAAACTTCCACTACCTCTCCTAACTCTTCTTGTGATGCCACTACTATTTTAGGACTATAAGTTGTATTTGCTAATGCTTCTTTAGTAGTCTCTAATGCCAACTCTTTAGTATTATTTGTCTCACTTATATGAGCTAAAATAATATACTTAGTATTAGAACCAATAAACTTTTCTAAATAACTAGCCGTCGCTCCATTAGATAGATGTCCTTTATCACTTAATATTCTTTGTTTTAAGTAATGGGGATAAGGTCCTGTCAAAAGCATCTGTTCATCATGATTACTTTCTATATAGTATATCTCTCTATTAGATAATAAATCATAATACTTTTCATTAATATAACCCGTATCAGTAATATAAACCAAGCTATTGTTTATTAAAAATCCAACCGAACCAGGAGCATCATGTGATGTATGCACTAAATCTATAGTTACATCCTTAAGATGCATTTTATCACTATATAATTCTATCTTCTCTTTAGGTAATATTTCTTTTAATTCTTTATACATTTCTTCTCTTATATAAACTGGTACATTATTATGCTTTACAAAAACTTTTAATCCTTTGATATGGTCAGAGTGAGTATGCGTAATAAGTAGAGCATCTATATCATCAATACTTTTACCAATCTCTTCTAATCTTTCTAATAAATGTCTATAAGTAATTCCTATATCAATAAGAAAGCGAGTATTTCCTACTTCTATATAAGAAGTATTTCCTTTGGAACCACTCGCTAGTGTTATTATTTTCATTAGAATAAACTAAGTGGTTGTAATGATGTTGATCCTCTTCGGTAAGGAAATCCCCTGAAAAGTCCAAAGTGTAAATGTGTTCCTGTTGCAAAACCACTTTTTCCCATTGCTCCAATTTGTTGACCAATAGAAACATTTTGTCCTACTTTTACATATCGTGCTGATAAATGAGCATACATTGTATAATAACCGTTATTATGATTAATTACTACAAATTGACCATTATCATATTTAGAACTAGATTGTACTACTACTCCATTATTAGCTGCATAAATAGGTGAACCATATCCACCACCTATATCTACTCCATCATGTAATACTCCCCAACGATAACCATAAGGACTATTAATAGTATATGGTGTTGCTGTAGGCCACTTCCAATAACCCTCTACTTTAGTTGTACCTGTTATATCTATGCCAGATGAATAAGAATTTTGTTTTTTACCTTTGACTATTATTTCTTTAACTGGTTCTTTTAGTCTTTCAGTAGCACTTTCATTAATTACAGAGCTTTCTATTTGCCCATTAACTTTTTGTATCTTACTAGTAACTCTTTGAAGACCATTTTCTCCTTTTTGAGTAACTTCTTCCGTTCCAGCCATCTTATTTTCATCATACTTAACTTCTGTATCGTATTTTATCTCTTGATCAAAAACTGTATGATCAACTTCTACTAATCTAAATTGTGGCTTAATAATATTAATAGTTACTTGTTGCCCAGTAAACAATAAACTATTTTCATCTTTAAATGATGGGTTTGCAATTAAAAATTCCTTATCAGATAGTTTATTATTAAAAGCTATATCAGTAATAGTATCTCCATCTTGAACAGTATACTTTTGATATTCATCTAAAGTACCAAATAATAAATACTTACTTAAATCATCAACGTTTTCATAAATTGTCTTATCAACAGGTACTTTAGTATTCTTAACTGATATTTTATTATCTATATAAACATTTTCTATTATAGTACCTGTATCTTTAATTTCTTTTTGTTTATTGTTTAGATATTTTTCATAATCATCATTATTAACAAATGATCTAATAGTTTTATCCATAGCCTTTGTAAAAACATCTTTATCTAAAACATAAATTGTCTGGTCTACTCCTTTTACTTTTTCTCCTTGTTCATTAACTGTATCTATCCCTTTAATCTTAATAGCATAACCATTTATTGTAAATGATTCTAAATCTGCTAATTTATCATATATTTGTTTAGTAGTAGAAATCTTTTCTTGATAAGTTATTTCCTTTTCTATTTTTAAGTCTTCCGGAGCATAAACCTTATCTACTTTATATTTCTTTTTAATCTTTTCTTGTTCTTTATCTACGTATTGCTCTAAATCTTCTTTATCTTCGATTAATCCTAGTGATTTTCCTTTTAGATAAACTCTATATACTTCTTGTGGCTCTTTTGCTTTAGATGTAGGACAAAAGAAAACTAATAAGAAACTTATAACTAGTGCAAAACTTATAACTAATATCTTTTTCCCCATTTTATTCCTCCTCTTCTGGTCCTTTAGTCATATTAAGAAAGGTTGATGTATCTTTTTTAAATAACAACTGGATAGTAGCTTGAGGACCATTTCTATGCTTAGCAATAATAAATTCACTAATACTTGTTGCATCTTTCTTAGCTTCTTTATTATAGTAATCGTCTCTATATAGGAATCCTACTAAGTCGGCATCCTGCTCAATAGAACCAGACTCACGTAAATCTGAAAGCATTGGCCTTTTATCTTCTCTTCCTTCAACACTACGAGATAACTGAGCAAGAGCTATTATTGGTATATGTAACTCCATAGCAAGAGTTTTTAAGCTACGAGAAATATCAGCTACCTCTTGTTGTCTATTACTTCCATAATTTTTCCCTCCAGAAATTAACTGTAAGTAGTCAATTATTACTAGGTTAAGTCCATCAGTAGAACTTGCTAATCTTCTACACTTGGCTCTTATTTCACCAATAGTTATTCCTGGTGTATCATCTATATAAAGTTTAGCTTTAGATAATTGAGTAGTCGCTTCATTAAATCTTTTCCAATCTTGATTTAATAGTTTACCTGTTCGCATCTTATAACCTTCTATTTGACCAAGGGATGATATTATACGATTAGCTAACTGACTAGCTCCCATTTCTAAGTTGAATACTGCTACAGTATTATCAGAGTGTGTAGTTACATAAGTAGCAAGATTAAGAGCAAAGGCTGTTTTACCCATACCAGGACGAGCAGCTATTATAATCATTTCATTTTCATGAAGACCTGCTGTTAACTTATCAAAGTCATACCAACCAGTAGCAATACCTGTTACTTCTCCTTTGGATTCAGCTAGCTTTTCTAAGTCTTCTTGAGTTTTTATCAACACATCTTGAATACTTTGAAACTCTCCACTTTTTCTATTTTTAGCAATATTTAGTATTTGTTTTTCTGCTTGGTCTAAAACATCATTAACATTTTCTTCTTGATTATAACCTAATGTTACTATATTAGTAGCTGTTTCTATTAATCCTCGTAAAAGAGCTGTTTTATCTACTTCTTTGATATAATAATCTATATTACTGGCAGTAGGCACAAACTCAATTATTTCTGTTAAATAAGAAACGCCACCGGCATCTGTTAAAGCATTCATTCTAGTAAGTTCTGTTGTAACTGTTGTTAAATCTAAAGGAGTTTTTTCTTCATGTAAGTTTTGAAAAGCCTTAAAGATTTTGGCATTTCTAGTATCAAAAAAACTAGATTCTGATAAATTTTCTAGAGCAAGTGTAGCTGCATCTGTTGATAAAAAACAAGAACCTAATACACTCATTTCAGCTTCTTTATTATGTGGTAATTCTCTTAAGGCCATAAACTTCCTCCTTTACTTCTACTTTACTAAATGAACTTTTACTATAGCACTAACTTCTTTATATAATTCTATTTCTATCTTATGAAAACCTAAAGATGATAGTGAATCTTGTAATTTAATTTGGTTTTTATCTATATTGTATCCATTATTCTTTAATTCTTCTTTTATTTGTTTTTGACTAACACTTCCAAAAACACGGTCGCCTTCACCAGTTTTTACTTTAAAGGTTAAAACTAATTTTTCTAATTTAGCTTTTTCTTCCATTGCTTCTTTCTTAGCTTTATCATGATTTTCTTTTCTTAGTGTTTGTTCTTTCTTTAAGTTGTCTAAGTTTTCTTTATTAGCTACTACAGCAAGATTCTTTTTAATTAGAAAATTAATAGCATAACCATCTTTTACTTCTTTAATTTCATCTTTCTTTCCTACCCCTTTTACATCTTGACGAAAAATTACTCTCATTATTCTTCCTCCTTAATAGCTTGATTTAATTTTTCAGAGACTTTACTGATTGGAACATTTTCAAACTGAGCAGCTCCTCCCATTTTATCTCCTCCTCCACCAATTCTAGACAATATATTAGCGATACTTTTTTTACCAATACTACGTCCACTGATAGAGGTAACATTATTAGCTGTCTTAGCAATTACAAAAGATAATTCTATATCATTAAAGAAAAGTAAGGTATCAGCTATCTTAGCTAAGTCTTCTCTTCTATAAATAGAATAACTACTTCCCTTTGCAATTGCTATTTTATCATTAATTATCTCTACATTAGTAATTAATTTTTGACGTTCCATATAATCTTTTAAGTCTTGTTTTAATAGATATTGAACTTTAGTAGTACTAGCTCCCATACAAGATAAGTAATAAGCACTATAATATGTTTCACTATTAGTTTTAAGAGTAAAATTATTAGTATCTAAAACTATTCCAGATAATATTAGAGTTGCATAGTATGGATCTATTGGTGAATTATAAGCTTCTATTAAGTTTGTTATCATCTCACAAGTACTAGAAGCAGTATTATCAATTATTCTATTAGGACAAGAAATTGATGTTTCACCCAATTCATGGTGATCTAAAATCACTACTTTATCTTCATCAAATAGGGATATGATAGCATTATCTTGAACTAATTCTTTCTTATTAGTGTCTAGTATAAATAAAAGATTACGTTTATTACGTAAATACAAGTTATCTTCTACTTCTTTTCCGGTAACTATTTGTAGACAACCATCTAATTCCCTTAATACTTTTTCAACACCTAACTCATGTTCTTTATCATTTATTACTAAATAGCAATTCTTTCTTTGCTTCTCTAAAATTGAATATAATCCTATAGAACTACCTAAAGCATCTAAATCTAAATTCTTATGAGCCATTATAAAAATAGTCTTGGCACCACGAATTAATTTCTTTAATTCTTTTTTCTTTTCACCAATTTTCAAAACAACCACCTCTATTCAATTTTAAAAAAAGAAGATGTTAATTCTTCTTAATAAATTACAGTTATAATATATCATTTTTAACATTAAAAAGCAAACTATCTTCATAAGATTAATATCATTTTCAACATAAAAAGTTGAAACCAAAAGTCCCAACTTTAAAATATTATTTTGTAAATGGTAATAATGCAATTGCACGTGCTCTTTTAATTTCATTAGCTATAACACGTTGATGTTTTGCACAAGCACCTGTAACACGACGAGGTAATATTTTTCCTCTTTCGTTAATGTATTTTCTTAAAATATCAACATCTTTATAATCAAAAGTTTTTCCTTGACACATTAAGCATACTTTTTTCTTCTTACGATAAAATTCTGCCATAACTTAACCTCCTTTTTAAAATGGTAATTCGTCATCATTTATCTCGATATTAGAGCCAAATTCAGCATAAGGATCACTAGATACATTTGTACCTGTAGGAGCTGCTGCAGCACTAAAATCATAAGGAGTAGTAGCATCAGGTGTAGATGGTTGATTATTGAAACTAGCAGGAGCTGGTTGACTATTAAAGCTTGGTTGTTGAGTTGATTGATAATTATCTCTTCTTGTACCAACAAAGTCTATATTTTCAACAACAACTTCAGTAACATATCTTCTTTGACCATTTTGATCATCATAGCTTCTAGTTTGAATTCTACCTTCTACTGCCACTTGACTACCTTGAGATAAATAATTTTTAACTGTTTCTGCTAGTTTTCTCCAAACTACACAGTTAATAAAGTCTGCTTCTCTTTCGCCATTTTGATTAGTAAATGAACGATTTACAGCAAGACTGAAAGTTGCAACTGGAGTATTACTACCAGTATAACGTAACTCAGGGTCTCTTGTTAATCGACCTATTAATATTACTTTATTCATAGTTACCTCTTTTTCTAGTCTTCTTTACGAATAATTAAATGACGTAAAATGTTTTCATTGATTCCAGCTAAACGATCAAATTCTTTAATAGCTTCATGAGAACCTTCTACTACGAATAAGAAATAATATCCATTTTTATATTTCTTTATTTCATATGCTAATTCTCTTTGTCCCATAGCTTTTTCTTCAACGATTTTAGCTTCTAAGTTTGTTAAAACCTTTTTTAGACTTTCAGCTTCATTTTTAATAGAAGCTTCCTCTAAATCTGGTTTTACAATAAACATAATTTCATACTTGTTCATTATTTCCACCTCCTTCTGGACATAAGACCTAAATAATAGGTAAGGAGTATTTTAAATACTCGTTTGTATTATAACAAATGCCAATTACTTTTGCAACTAAATATTTGTTCTTTTTTATTAATCCATCAGTTATACATAATAAAATCCAACAAAGTTTTGACCACTCTTTTTTTCATTACCTCTTATTCTAGAGTAATGTGAAGCATAGTCTATATTTGTTATTGTGTCATTCTTATTAATTTTTATGATTTTTATTTGTTTATTTTCCAGTTGCTTTAATATTGCTTTATACATATCTATCCTATATTTACTATTTGTTTCTTCTATACAATCTTTCCACACTTCTTTATTAGTAGCCCAATGTGGATAAGTATCATATATAAATTTTTCCTTTTTTGCTCCACTAGAAATATAGACATATATGTCATCTATATTACTCTTATATTCTTTTTGTAACGATTCAATTATTTGGCTTGGTAATTTTCTATTGATATATGCTGCACCACAATGTGCTAAAGCAGTTACTCCCTTTTTCCTATCTTCTGCTATTACTATTGGACAATCAGCACACATATTACCTACAACTATTCCTTTATATTTATTACTAATCATCAGAATATCTGCTTCTAAATTTAAATACCAATAGTCATCCTTTGTTAATTCTTTTTCTGTAATATTTATATATTTACCATCTGGATATTCTACTTTGTTCAACTCTGTCTTTTGAACTGCTTGAATCATTTTTAAACCATTAAATCCATATTTTTTTCCTAATTTTATTCTAGTTTGTTTAAATATTTCATTTATTTCATCTTGAGTTAATTCATCATTATAAAATATTTTATTTCGACTCATTACTCCATCTTTTTTATTAGCTTCAAATATTTTAATTTGTGATTTCAATTAGCACCTCACACATTAAATCTAAAGTGACAAATATCACCATCTTGCATGATATAATCTTTTCCTTCTATTCTAGCTTTTCCTGCTTCTCTAGTTTTTAACTCACTACCATATTCCATTAAATCATCATAACTAATAACTTCAGCTTTGATAAATCCCTTTTCAAAGTCTGTATGAATAATACCTGCACATTTCTTAGCATTCATACCTTTTTTAAAAGTCCAAGCTCTTACCTCATCTTTACCTACTGTAAAATAAGTAGCTAAGCCTAATAAATCATAAGTTGCAGAAATTAATTGCTCTAGTCCACTATTTTCCATTCCCAAAGCTTCTAACATATCTTTTTTATCTGTATCACTTAATTCACTTAGTTCTTCTTCAATCTTAGCACATAAAACAACTACTGAAGCATTTTCTTTCTTTGCATACTCTTTAACTTCTTTTACATAAGAATTATCTTCTAAACCTATCATACTTTCATCTATATTAGCTACATATATAATTGGTTTTATTGTTAAGAAATTATAAGATTTTAGTATTTTTAATTCATCATCTTTAAAGTCTATATGTCTTACCGGTTGATTTTCTTCAAGAGTAGTCTTTATCTTCTCTAATAATTCATATTCTAACTTTTCTTGTTTATCCTTACTCATTAAAGCTCTTTTACTAATTTTTCCTAAACGATTAGTAACCATTTCTAAATCACTGATGATAAGCTCTAGATTAATAGTTTCTAAATCTCTTATTGGATCAACATTACCATCTACATGAATTATTTTTCCATTATCAAAACATCTAACTACTTCTACTATAGCATCTGTTTCTCTTATATGTGATAAAAATTTATTTCCTAATCCTTCTCCTTTACTAGCTCCTCTAACAAGACCTGCAATATCTGTAAATTCATAACTAGTAGGGATAGTCTTCTTAGGTTCATACATTTCTGTTAGTCTATCAAGACGAACATCTTTAACATTAACTACTCCTACATTAGGATCAATTGTTGCAAATGGATAATTTTCTGCTAAAATATGTTGATTAGTAATAGCATTAAATAATGTACTCTTCCCTACATTTGGTAATCCTATAATACCTGCTTTTAAACTCATAATAAAACTCCTTCCAAAATAAAAAGAAAATAATATAATTTTCTTTCTTATTTTAATCTAATTAAGACAAATTGTCAAAACTATAATGTTGGATAAACTCCTGGACCTATTGGTAAGCCTATTAAATACCAACCTATTGTTAATAAAATCCAAGAAATTGAAATTATTGTAAAGTATGGCATAACATATGCTAATGCTTGATGAATAGTTATTGGTTTTGACTTATCTTTATTATATATATTTAAGTACCCTATATATATGGCAAAAGCTGCTAATAACGGAGTAATACCTGCAGTCATTGAATCACCTGCCCTTAGAATAAACTGAGCAAATTGTGGCGAAATATTAGCTTGCATCATAGCTGGTACCATAACTGGTGCAAAGATTTGCCATTTACTAGATGGTGTTGTAACAAATATATTAGCTATGGCTATTAATACTAAGGAAACAATTATAAGTGGTAATGCACTAAAGGAAACACTTCCTAAGATATTAGCACCCCAAGTAGCTATTATTGTACCAATGTTAGTCTCTCTAAAAATAGAAATAAACTGACTTGCTACAAATAGTAGCATAACCATTTCTGCACTTGATGTAAACATTTTTTCACAACCATATATTAAGTCTTTATCATTCTTTATTGACTTAGCACCTATTCCATAAGCAATACTTGTAAGGATAAATAATAAACTTATCATATAAGTAAAGCCATCTTGAAAATATGAATTAGTACCAAATAATTGTCCTAAATAAGTATCTTCACTCATATCTAGTAACATACCACTAGATGGTAAATTAGGTATTATCATATAGATAAAAGCTATTATAACTACTATTGCTGTAATTAAGGCATACTTAAGTCCTGATTTTTCTTTCTTTTCTTTGGCAATTCTTTCTTGTTCTATTTCTTCTTCATCTACTACCGTTAACTCTTCTGTTTTAACATTTTCTTGATTATCTTTATATTTACCTAATCTCTTAACTATTATACTTTCTACAATTACAGTTCCAATAATTGAAAGTAAAACTGAAAAAGCAATTATTATAATTAAGTTAGATGTTAAACTAACATGAGTACTTCTATCTATTAATCTAGCAGCTGATGTTGTATAAGGAATTAAATTAACCTCCATTGAACCTACAAATAAACTTATAGCTGAGCCAAAACTAACTCCACAAAAAGCTGCTACTATTCCAGCAAAAGGATTTCTGTTATTCGCTTGAAATATTATTGCTGATAAAGGTATTAATAAGACATAACCTATATCATTTATTAAAGAAGAAATAGTTGCTAGAAAAATAATAATAAACGTAACTATTCTCTTATCCATTTTCTTTATTTTTCTTGAAATAAATGTATCAAGAAAACCAGTTGATGATGATACACCTAATCCAATTAAAGTAAGCACCAACATACCAAATGGAGCAAATGATAAAAAATTGCGTAATGCATTACTAAAAATAAATTTCATCCCATCAAAAGTCAACATATTTTTTACTGCAACTAAAACACTTTCCAATTCATAATTAGAAGTATTAACTTTACTATAAGTTCCTTGCATTTGCAAAGCTGATAAAATAGCACTTGCTATTATTGTTAATATAGTCAAAAAAATAAAAACTGTAATAGGATGAAAATAAAATTTCTTAAGTTTCAGTTTTTTCTTGTCCTTCATATAACTCCTCTTTTACTTTCTTAATCTTTTTATTTAATTCAATTCTTGGAATTAATACTGTTCTACCACAATTACAACACTTAAGTTTAATATCAACTCCAAGACGTACTACTTCCCATTCATTAGTTCCACAGGGGTGTCCTTTTTTTAGAATTAAATGAGTTCCTACTTGATAATTATTATTCATTATGCACCTCTACTTGTGGATATGGTATCTTAATTCCTGCTTCATCTAAAGCTAATTTAAAGTCTTTTTTCATTTTTCTTTCAACAGCAAAGTTTTTATTAGACCTAGTTTTTAAAACAATTCTATAAACTACTGCTGAATCATCTAATTTTTCTACTCCCCATAACTCACACTTACCTTTTAGATTATCATAGGTCTTATTAATTTTTTCCATAGTAGCATTTATAACTTTTTCTACTTCATTTAAATCACTTTCATAACTAACTGATATATCTACTACTGCTAAAGAAGGATTCAAACTATAATTAATTACTTCATTTATAGTATGATTAGAAATAATCTTAACTGCTCCTTTATAGTCTTTTATTCTAGTAGTTTTAAGTCCCATAGAAATAACGTCTCCTCTAAATCCATTGATAGATACATTATCTCCTATTTCAAATTGATCTTCTAAAAGAATAGCTAGTCCTGCTAAAAAGTCTTTTGCTACATCTTGAAATGCTAAAGAAAGGACAGCAGTAGCAATACCGATTCCTGCAAATATTCTACTAACATCTACATGATATAATGAAAGAATAGATAACATTGTTATAATAATTATTAAATACTTAACAAAATTTACAATAATACTCTTTGATGTTTCTAGTTTTCGACGATGCTTTGATGACACATTATTTTTAATTAAGGCTTGTTGTAAAATAAAATTTAATATTCTATAAATAATATATGCTACAGCAATATAAATAATTGGTTTTAAAATGTACAAGAAAATTTCTGAATCTAAAAACTCTTTCACTATATCACTTCCTTTTATTACTATTTATCTAATTGCATAATCTCAAGTATTCTTGTTAAATCTGCTGCATTTTCAAATTTAATTTCTATTTTGTTTTTCTTGATTTTTACTCTTGTTCCTAATTTATCACACAAAGTACTTGCTATATAACTATATTCTGAATCACTGGCTTCTCTTCTTCTAATTTCTTTTTTTCTATGAAAATCCACTGGTGAATTAGTCATATCTTCTAGTTGTCTAACACTAAGCTTTTTAACTACTACATCATTAGCTAGTTTCTTTATTTGTTCTTTATCATCTAATTTACTTAGTATTCTAGCATGTCCCATAGATATTTCTTTTGTAATTATCATATCTTTTACTTCTTCTGGTAAAGTTAATAATCCCATCATATTAGTAACATGACTACGACTCTTTCCTACTTTTTTAGCAAGTTCTTCTTGAGTTAAATTCAACTCTTGTTGTAATCTCTTATAAGCCATAGCTTCTTCCATAGCATTTAAATCTTCTCTTTGAAGGTTTTCAAGTAATGCTATTTCCATCATTTGTTCATCAGTTAAATCTTTTACAATAGCTGGTATTTTATCAAGTCCTGCCATTCTACTAGCAAGTACTCTTCTCTCTCCTGCTACTATTTCATAACCTTTTATACTTTTTTTAGCGATAATTGGTTGAAAAACACCATGCTCTTTAATTGAATTAGATAACTCTTGTAAAGCTTCTTCATCAAATGTTTTTCTTGGTTGATAAGGATTACTACGCAATTGGTCTAAATCTAAATCAATAATTTCATTTTTAGGGGTAGATTCTATAATTTTTTCTTCCACTTTATTTATATCTATTTGCTCTGTATTGAATAACTCTTCTAATCCTTTTCCTAAGGCTCTTCTTTTAGTTTCCATTACGATCAATCACTTCCTTTGCTAAATTTAAATAAGCTTCGCTTCCCTTACTCTTAGGGTCATATACTATTATCGGTTCCCCATGACTTGGTGCTTCTGTTAATCTTATTAATCTAGGAATAATAGTATTATAAACTTTTTCTTTAAAGAATTTTCTTATATCTTCTACTACCTCAAATCCTAGATTAGTTCTAGAGTCTAACATAGTTAGCAAGACTCCTTCTATATCTAAATTAGGATTTAATTGTTTTTGTGCAAGTCTTATAGTATTTAGTAACTGCATAATTCCTTCTAGGGCAAAAAATTCACATTGAACTGGGATAATCACTGAATCACTAGCAGTTAAAGCATTTGTTGTAATAAGTCCTAAAGATGGAGGACAATCTATAATGATAAAATCAAAATTATCTTTTATATCTTCCAAATGTTGTTTTAGTTGAGCTCCTTTTGCAAATCCAGGTTCTTGTTGACTCTTTTCTAATAGTTCAATATCAAGCCCTGCTAAATTTATAGTAGCTGGCAAAACATATAATTGTTTATATTTAGTCTTTATCATAGCTTCCACACAAGTACATCTTCCTGTTAATACATCATAAATACTATTATTTATATCTCCTTTATTTATTCCAACTCCAGTTGTTGTATTTCCTTGTGGATCCAAATCAATTAATAAAACCCTTTTTCCTAGATATGCAAGAGAAGCAGATAAATTGATACTAGTAGTAGTCTTTCCTACTCCTCCCTTTTGATTTACTAATGATATGACTTTTCCCATTTTTATCACTCGCTTCTTTTCATAACTCTATTTAATTGTATCAGAAATAGCTTATTATGAAAATAATTTTTAGGAAAAAAAGTAGATTTCTCTACTTTAACTATTCTTCATTTTTGGCTATCTTAATAACTATTTGATAATTCTTTTCAAAGTTCATTTCTTCACTTTCTACTTTAAAGCCTGATTGTTCTATTCTTTTAACAGCATCACGCACTACATTTAAACAATCATTAAAATCAAGTTTTGGTATTTCTTGTCCTTCTTCAATTTTCTTACCCATTATTTTTTCTACATCATCAGAGAAAATTGGATTATGAGCAAATGGATTGTTATATGTATCTAAATAAGGTACTTCATTCTTTTCTTCTGCTTGATTTTCTCCTCTATTTACATTTAATAGACTATCAGGAGTCGGTGTATTATTAGTTGGTGTAACACTAGATGATAACAAAGCATCAAGAGCTGATTGATTATTGTTAGAAGGCATAGAAGCCTGAGAAGTTTGTCCACCACTTACGCTAGAATCATCTGAATCCGGTTGAAAGAATTTAAAATTACTATTCATACTTTGTTCGGGTTGAACATCACCAGTTGGATTTACTTTTAATAGACTATCCATATCCATAGATGGTTTCTCTTCCTTAACATTAATATCTTGAGCATTATTTCTAAGCTCATCTAAATTAAGTTCTGAACTAGCTGTACTCTTTAGTAATGGGTCTTGTATATCAGCTATCTTCTCATCTCCATAATCTATAAATTTAGGAGGAGTACTATAATCAATATCTATATCACTATTATTAGGTTTTGGAGTATTCATAGAAGGGTTAGGAGTAGGTGTTACCGGAACAGAATTATTATTTTCTAAGTTTAGATTTGGTAAGTTTGGAACATTAATAGTAGTATTTTCATTAACTGATACTGGTTCTCTATTTAATAATTTTTCTATATCTGCTGTAGCAATTTTCTCCTTAGGTTTAGGATTAATCTCCTCTTCCAATTCCCTAACTGTCATTTTATTAGCTATTATTTTATTAAGTAATTGTTTTTGTTTTTCTTGGTCATCTACCGCTAATAAAGCTCTAGCATGACGTTCTGATATTTTTTCTTTTAATAATGCATCTTGAACATCATCAGACAAAGATAATAATCTTAGTTTATTAGCAACAGCACTCTGACTCTTACCCATAGTTTTAGCTAATTCTTCTTGAGTCATCTGGTCTAACTCTAAGATTTTTTGATAAGTTCTAGCTTCTTCTATTGGATTTAAATTTTTTCTTTGTAAATTTTCAAGAAGGGCTACTTTACTACTTTCCTTATCATCTAAGTTACGAACAATAGCTGGTATTTTAGTAAGTCCTGCTAAAGCACTTGCTTTATATCTACGTTCTCCTGCAATAATTTCATATTTATTTCCTATATTACGAACAATTATTGGTTGAATTACCCCATGTTCTTTGATAGAAACAGCCAATTCTTTTAAGGCTTTTTCATCAAATACTTGTCTTGGTTGAAATCTATTTGGAATTATATCATCTAAGTATAAATATACAACTTCATTTTCATTATTCTGCATTACTATCCCTCACTTTATTCTTTCTAATCTTCCTATGGTATCATTATAACATTAAAAGAGTAATTAATCTAGCGATTAATTACATTTTATCTTCAAAATAGTTCTAGTACTTCCCTCTTTTGGTAACTTAAACTCTATTTTTTTATCTAAACTATATTTTTTTCTTTCAATAATTGGTTGGGCCATTACTAATTCTTCATCTACATTACCTTTCATTGCAACAAAGTAACCATCTTTCTTTACAAGTGGCATAGTCCAAGACAATAACTTAGACAAATTAGCTACTGCTCTAGCAGTAACAATATTATATTTATTTTCTTTTCTAGCTAAGTCTTCCGCTCTTATATGAATAGCTTCTATACCACTTAAATCTAAGACTTTGATTACTTTATTAAGATAATTAACTCTTTTTTGTAAAGCATCTACTAAAGTTATCTCTAAATTTGGATAAAATATTTTTAAGACTAAGCCAGGAAAACCAGCTCCTGTTCCAACATCACATAGTGTTAAATTACCAGTTAAATCACAAGCTTTAGTTATAGTTAAACTATCATAGAAGTGTTTTAAATAAACATCATCTTTTAAAACAATCCTTGTTAAGTTCATTACTTTATTTTCTTCTATCATTATTTTATATAATTTTTCAAGTTTTGATAGTTGTTCCTCTGTTGGATTAATTCCCAATAGTTTTACCTGTTCCACAAATTCAGCTTCAGTCATTTTTTCTTTCCCCTTTTTTCAAATAAACCATTATTATAGCAATATCGGCTGGATTAACTCCACTTATTCTACTTGCCTGTGCAAGTGTTTCTGGTTCTACTGCTTTTAATTTTTCTCTGGCTTCACTAGCAATATTTTTTATATCATCATAAGAAATATTAGCAGGTATCTTTATTTTTTCTAAGTCTAACAATTTCTTAGTATCTTTTTCTTGCTTTTTAATATATCCTTCATATTGAATTTGTATCTCTACTTCTTCTTTTTCAGCTTTTGAATAAGGAAATTCTTTAAAATTTTCTATATCATTAAAGGATAATTCTGGTCTTTTCAATAAATCATATAGAGTTATACCATCTTTTAAAGGAGTTGTTCCTAACTTCTCTAATAATGTATTAATCTCTTTAGTAGGTGTTATTTTCTCGCTCTTTAAGATACTTATTATATTTTCAATATTATTTTTCTTTTCATTAAATTTCTTATACGTATCCTCATCAATTAAACCTATTTGATAACCATAATCTCTTAATCTTAAATCAGCATTATCATTTCTTAATAGTAGTCTATACTCTGCTCTTGATGTTAAAAGTCTATAAGGATCTTTTACTCCCTTAGTTACTAAATCATCAATTAATACACCTATATATGATTCACTTCTATTAAGAATTAATGGGTCTTTTCCTTCAATTTTTAAACTAGCATTTATCCCTGCAATTAAGCCTTGACCAGCAGCTTCTTCATAACCACTTGTTCCATTGATTTGACCGGCTGTATAAAGTCCTTCTATTAGTTTTGTTTCAAGACTACGTTTAATTTGTTTAGAGTCAATAGCATCATACTCTATTGCATAAGCATATCTTAAAATCTTAGCATTTTCTAATCCTTTTAGGCTATGAACCATTTCTTCTTGAACATACTCAGGCATACTTGTAGAAAATCCTTGTAAATATATATCATCATATGATAAACTTTCTGGCTCTAAAAATAATTGATGACGTTCTTTATCACTAAATCTTACTACTTTATCTTCTATTGATGGACAATATCTTGGACCTACTCCTTCAACATAACCACCATACATACTAGATTCCTTTAGATGTTCTTTTATAATTTCATGAGTCTTACTATTGGTATAAACCAAATGACAAGGTATTTGATAGTGATATGCTAAGGCATCAGTATTATCATAAGAAAAAGTTAAATTTTCTTTACTACCTTCTTCTATTGTTACTTTACCAAAGTCTATACTACTTCTTTCAATTCTTGGCGGAGTACCAGTTTTTAATCTTTTAATAGTAAAACCTAACTCTTTCAATTTAGTACTTAAAAATTTGCTTTCTTTTTCTCCATGAGGTCCTTCAGACTTTTTCTTACTACCTATTAAAATAGAACTTCTTAAATAAGTACCAGTAGTTAGTATTACTGCTTTAGCATTAATTTCTGTTCCATCAGCTAAAACAACTCCACCAATCTTACCATCTTTAACTATTAAATCTTCAACAAAGGCTCCCATTAAATCTAAATTTTCTTGATTCTTAAGAGTCTTTTGCATTTCCTTTTTATATAAAACTTTATCAGCTTGAGCTCTCAAGGCCTGAACAGCTTTTCCCTTTTTAGTATTTAATATTTTCATCTGAAGAGAACTTTTATCAGTATTTTTAGCCATCTCTCCACCTAAAGCATCTATTTCTCTTACTACTATACCTTTAGCAGGTCCTCCTATAGAAGGATTACATGGCATATCAGCAATATTATCTAAGTTTCCACTTATTAATAATGTCTTATGATTTTTTCTAGCACAAGCAAGAGCCGCTTCACAACCAGCATGACCTCCTCCTACTACAATTATTTCATAATTCATCTAAATCACTTCCCTACACAAAAATTTTCAAATAAAGTATCAAGTAATTCTTCATCATAAACTTCACCAGTGATAGTACCTAGTTCATTTAATACTTCCTGTAAATCAATTTCTATAAGTTCTAACGGTAAATCACTTTTTATATTTTCTCTTATTTTTAACAAAGTTTCAAGAGCTTTATTAGCACAAGTTAATTGTCTATTGTTAGCTAAAAATGTATCAGTTTCTTCTAACATATCAAGAGAAAACATCTTTGTTATTTCATCCTTTAAAGAATCTATTCCCTCTAAAGAATTAGTATTAGTAGATACAACATGAGAAAAGTCAAAATTAGACTTATTTATTTTATTAGCTAAGTCATTTTTATTTAAAACAATTATTGTCTTATCTTTATTAAGCTTAGCAATTAATTCTTTATCTTCTTTACTTAATTCTTCATTTATATTAAATACCGCTAAAACTAAGTCTGCTTCCTCCAATAGTTCAAGACTTTTCTCTACTCCTATTTTTTCTACAACATTATCAGTATTTCTAATACCAGCAGTATCTATTAATGATAATTCTACTCCATTTATAAAAACTGTTCCTTCTACTATATCTCTTGTAGTTCCTTCTATATCAGTTACTATGGCCTTTTCCTGATTAATTAAAGTATTTAAAATACTACTTTTCCCTACATTTGGTCTTCCGACAATAACCGTTTTTATACCACTTTTCACTATTTGATGACTTTTACTTTCTTCTATTGTCTTTTGTAATTTTGGAATTAGCTTTTCTACTTCTTTCTCTATATCTTTCTTGGTTACCTCTTCTATATCATAATACTCTGGATAATCAATATTTACCTCTATATTAGCTATCAATTTTTTTAGAGGTTCTCTAAATGAATGAATATAGTTCTTTAATTTCCCTTCTAAGGAGTTCATTGCTAATTTTCTTTGATTATCACTTTTACTTTCAATCAAATCCATTATAGCTTCAGCCTCTGTTAAATCTATTCTTCCATTTAAAAAAGCTCTTTTAGTAAATTCACCTTTCTCGGCTACTCTTACTCCTATTTCTTGTAGCAAAGAAAAAACTGCTAATGTAGGATTTATTCCTCCATGACAATTAATTTCTACTACATCTTCTCTAGTAAATGTTTTAGGAGCTTTCATGACACTTACTAAAACCTCATCTATCTTTTCATTGTCTTTTTTTATATAGCCATAATTGATTGTATGTGTATCTACTTTCTCTAAATCTTTACCGCTAAATATTTTATTTACTAAAGGTATAGCATCTTTTCCACTTACTCTAATAATAGAAATTGCCCCTACTCCTAACTTTGTAGCTATTGCCGCTATCGTATCTTCATTATAATTTATCATATTTTATAAACTTTCTCCTTTATATTCTTTTTTATACCCAATGACAATAAGGCATCATCTCCTAAAAAAGCCTCTTTTTCTCTAGAAGATAAATTAGACTTATCATCAAAAGTTGAACCTTCTATACATTCAAATCTTCTAGCTGATTCATTAACTACAATTCCTGATAAATTATAACTCATTTCCAATTTTTTTTGAGTTAAAGTTGGAATTACTTGTTCAAAATCTACTAAAGAATAGTTTCTAGGATTTTCATAAACTGCTACCTCATATCTATTAGTAACTTTTTTATCACCTTCCATGTATTTCATTTGATGTAACTTTTCTTCAGCATTAGCTATATACTTTAAAATAGAATCGTAAGAAATAGAATTTATACCATTATCTGTTAATAATTTAAAGGCATTTCTAAGAATTACTGATAATCCATAATGAGTACTGCTTAATCCCTTTTGTTTATTATCGTCATATTTGCTAAATAAAGTCCCATCTTCTCCCAATTCTAAATCATTTAAAAAATTACCAAATGATTGTTTTTCTTCCAATAATTTACAACATCTTAAATATTCAATTACCTTAGGTTCGGCTAATAAAGATTCAATATTATCATGAATTGATTTTAAATCACTTTGATTTTTTACTTTTAGTTCGTCTAAACTTGTTTTATTAATATTACGTTGCATTATATCACTTCCCTCAATTTGACTATATTATAGTAAAAACTAAATTTAAAGTAAAGAAAAAGAAGAACTAATCTTCTCTTGGTTTAATAACTACACATCTATTTGGTTCTTCTCCTACACTCTCTGTGTAAACTTTTTTATTATTTGTTAATACATTATGAACAATTCTTCTCTCATAAGAATTCATAGAATCCATTTTTACCTCTATTTTAGTAGTAGCTACCTCTCTAGCTAAACGTTTTGCTAAAGACTCTAAATGATGTTCATTTTTCTCTTTATAATCAGATACATCTAGAAAAAATCTATAATTAATTCCTGTTTCTGTATTAACAATTTGTCTAAATACTATTTGAAGAGCTTCTAGATTTTTTCCACTCTTTCCTATAAGTAAAGAATCATTATTAGAATAAATTCTATATGTAGGGATATCTTGTTTAACCTGAATTTCTACTTCTGCTTGATATCCCATTTCTCTTAAAATAGCAATTAATTTTTCTTTAATGAAATTCTTAATTTCTCTTTTTTCAATTACTT
This sequence comes from uncultured Bacilli bacterium, assembly GCA_934177995.1. GTDB lineage: Bacteria > Bacillota_I > Bacilli_A > RF39 > UBA660 > Onthousia. The sequence continues at coordinate 11,342 of CAKPPW010000003.1, read as the reverse complement.
CTATTTCACATTTCTTAGAAAGTAATGTTTTTTTCTCATCTATAACCTTAATTATTAAGTTTTCTTCTAACTCTTGTAATTCAATCTTAGCCTTATTAACAGCTTCTTCGTAAGTTTTTCCTACAAATCTATGTTTTTCCATACTATTTTTTTGCTCCTTTAACTGTAAGAGTATTTTGTATAATCATAAATAGATTTTGAGTTACCCAATATATTCCTAAAGCTGAAGGCATAAATAAGGCTGTAAAGATAATCATAATACTCATCATTATTGGCATCATTTTCATAGATGGATCTTGACTAGCTGCTCCACTCATCTTAAATGTATAAATAGTGGTTGCTCCAATTAAAATTATTAATATAAGGTAAACATAGAATGTTGAAGTTCCAAATCCAACTACTGGAGTTGTTCCTAATTGTAAACCAATGAATTTATCTTCAAAAATAGCTGGCACTCTATTGATTGCTTCAAAAAAAGCTAAGAATAATGGCAATTGAATAAATGAAACTAAACAACTACTTAATGGATTAAAGTTATATTTTTTATAAACCATTAACATCTCTTGATTTTGTTTCATCATTGATGCTTCATCAGTTTTTCCTTCATATTTTTTTCTAATTCTTTCTAATTCAGGGCTAGCTTTTTTCATTAATTCTGACTGAATAGCCATCTTCCTAGTAAATGGAAATAATATAAATCTCAATATTATAGTTATAATAATGATACTGATAGCAAAACTTCCAACTAACTTACCTAATTTTAATATTATGAAAGCTAATGGTTTTACGAAAATCGATGTCCATAATCCTTCATAACCTCCTGAGGTAACTTTAAAGTTATCACATTTTGGTAATTTTTTAACATTAACTTTATTTTTCTCATAAATTTTAACAGTTTTAGCATTCTCAGGTTGACACAAAATATTTTTTGTTAAAGATTGTCCTGTTTCTGGATTCTTAACTGCCTGTTTTTTACTATCAACAAGAGTTGTAGTACATCCTGTTAATAAAAATATTGATATAACTAGAATTAATAATTTCCTAGTTTTAGTATTTTTCTTTTCTTTCATATGATATAATTTCCCTTCTCTATTTCTATTTACTATTAATGTTTAATAATAGACTGAATAATTCTTCTTTCAATGACTCATATTTTTTATCTAAAGAACCTCTCCTAATTATTATAATACAATCAAAAGCATTTTTATAGTTTTTTTGAAAATCCGATACTATTGCTCTTGTTCTTCTCTTCATCTTGTTACGAGTAACAGCTTTTCCAAGTTTTTTAGGGGCAGCAATCCCATACTTAGAAAAAGATTCTTTTTTTGTACGATAAAATACAATAAAACTTTTATTCTTCTTAGATGGACATTTCTTTATTATTTCATCAAATATCTTACTTTCCTTTATTATATAATCCTTATTCATATTATAGCCCCTTTCCTAAAGAGTAAAAAACCACTGTGAAAACAGTGGAATTTATTTTACTAATTCTTTACGACCTTTTTTTCTTCTGCTATTTAAGATTTTACCTGCTGAAACTTTACGAGCGAAAAATCCATGCTTCTTAGCTCTTCTACGTTTATTTGGTTGATACGTTCTCTTCATACTTCCACCTCCAGACATGAAATCTACATTATTATAATAATAATCTAATTTATTTGTCAAGGAAATTTAAGTGACTTGTTAATAATTTCTCATTTTAGTGATTTAAAGCTCAAAAAAAACGCTAATAAAAAAGAAGAAAAGCATAGTTATCCACAGATTTCACAGGGTGTGGAAAACTATTATTCACATGTGCAAAACAAATCTGTGGAAACTGTGGAAAACTCGTAATATTTAGCAAATATCGACATTTCACTTGTGGAAAACTCTGTGGAAAACCTGTGGATAAATTTTTTTTGCTTTTTTCTATTTCCTTTTTCCACATTTTAGAGTATCATAATGGTGGTTTATGTGAACAGGGGAGTGATGAAGTTGAATGTAGACATCATATGGAATAACGTATTAAAAGAAATTAAAGAAGAACTTTCTTCACTTGCCTTTTCTACGTGGTTTCAAGACGTTAATCTTAAAGATTTAAAAGACGATATAGCAATTATCATCGTACCAATGTCTATACATAAGAAACATTTACATGATAATTATCAAGATTTAATAAAAAATGCTCTAAATAAAATAACCGGTACAACATTTGAACTAGAATTCTTTCTAGAAGATGAATTTAAAGAAAAAGAAGAATCTATAAAGGAAAAAGAAGAAAAAGAAAGTACTGAGGCACCTGAATTTAAGCAAAAATCAAACTTAAATCAAAATTATACCTTTAATAACTTTATTGTTGGTAACAGTAATAAGTTTGCACAAGCTGCGGCCTTGTCAGTAGCTGAAAATCCTGGTAAAATTTATAATCCGCTATTTATTTATGGTAATAGTGGCCTCGGAAAAACACATTTAATGCATGCGATTGGTAATTATATAGCACAAAATTCCAATAAACGAGTCTTGTACGTAACAAGTGATCAATTTAGAGATGATTTTGTTAGTATAAATAGGAAAGACCAAGACGGTACCAACTTTAATTACAAAGAGTTCTTTAAAAACAAATATAGAAATATAGATGTACTAATAATTGATGATATACAATTTTTAGGAGGAGCAAATCAAACACAACAAGAATTCTTCCATACTTTTACTAATCTATATAATGATAGTAAGCAAATAATTGTATCATCAGACAGATCACCAAATGACTTAAAACTACTAGCCGAACGTCTTAGAACAAGATTCTGCTGGGGATTAACGGTAAACATAGGACCACCAGACTTTGAACTGAGGAAAGAAATTCTGAGAAAAAAAATAGTAGCTGGTAACTTTGAGGCAGAAATACCAGAGGAAGTAATTGAATATATAGCCTCAAATATGGGAAGTGACGTAAGACAACTAGAAGGTTCAATAACAAGATTAGTGGCTTACTCAACAATAATGGGAGGCTCAAAAATAAACCTAAGCTTAGCTATTGAGGCACTAAAAGACTTTATTAATAAAGGGATGAGTGAAAAAAATGATATTGTAAGAATTCAAAAGGTGGTAGCTGAGTTTTTTCAAATATCAGTGGAAGACATTCGTTCCAAAAAAAGGAGTAGTAACATAGCCTTTCCTAGACAAATAGCTATGTATATGTGTAGAAAGTTAACAAATGAGTCATATCCAAAAATAGGAATTGAATTTGGTGGTAAAGACCATTCTACTATTATGTATTCTGTGGAAAAAATTGAACTAGAAATAAAAAATAATAAGGACTTAGCAGGTATTGTTGAAAAGTTATCAAATGACTTAAAATAATTACCTGTGGAAAAAGTTGAGTTTTCCACAAGTTTTCCACAGGCACAAAAGTTGTTAATATGTTATAATATAAAGGAAACAAAAAGTTTTCCACAGTTTCCACAGTATTAATATTAATAATATATATAAATAAAAGAAAAGAAAGAAGGAATATAAAATGAAATTTTCAATTAAAAAAGAAGTACTATTAGAAGCACTTAATAAAGTGTCAAAAGCAATATCAACAAAAAACGTAATACCAGTATTAGCAGGTATCAAGTTTCATCTTACAAAAAAGAAATTAACTCTTACTGCTAGTGATAATGATATTACAATAGAAACATCAATTCCATGTGACAATGAGAATATAATCTTAAAAGAAGAAGGAAGTATTATTATTCAAGGTAAATATATACTAGATATAGTAAGAAAATTACCTGATCCATTTATAAATATAGAAGTAGTAGATGATTTAAAAATATTAATATACACTGAAAACAGTGAATTTAATTTAAATGGTATCAGTGAAAAAGAATATCCATCTATTGAACTAGTAGAAAGTAAAAACCATATTGAATTATCTAAAACAGTATTAAAGGAAATAGTTAATCAAACTGCTTTTGCAACTAGTATAGATGAAAATAAAGCCATATTAAATGGTATAAACTTTAATATTATTGGTAATATACTGGAATGTAATGCAACTGATTCATACAGATTAGCAAGAAAAGTTATACCTTTAACAACAAGTTCTGAGGAAAATATGAATATTGTTATACCTAGTAGAAATCTTGTAGAATTTACAAGAATATTAGGTGAGGGTGATGAAAAAATAGAAGTACATATCTTCAATAATAAAATACTATTTAAAAATCAAAACTTATTATTTCAATCTAGATTAATAAATGGTACTTATCCAAATACTTCTAATTTATTACCTAAAGAAGATCAAGTAAAATTACATTTCAATATAAATGATTTTTATAATGTAGTTGATCGTGTAAGTATTTTAACAAGTGATAAAGATAAAAATATAGTTACTATGGAAACTAATGGTGATATGTTAATAATGAAATCATCAAGTGCAGAAATTGGTAGAGTAGAAGAAAAGATGTCTATTAAGAAAGATAGAGATTTAGATATTAAAATTTCTTTCAGTGCTAGATATATGATGGATGCTTTAAAATCTTTTTCCACAGATACTGTTGAATTATCATTTGTAGGAGAAATAAAACCAATTGTTTTAAAAAGTAGTGAAGATGATACTCTAACTCAATTAGTTTTGCCTATTAGAACATACTAAAATAAGAAATTTGCATATTTTGCTAAAAAACTGGCATTTTTACCAGTTTTTTTCATTTTTTAACTTTTATCGACATAAAACGATAAAATTCGACAGTATAATATAGTAGACTGATGGTAAACATTTTGATGTTTTAGGGGGAAATTTAAATGAAAGATTATGAAATTAATGATGCCACTTTGGCAATCATACCAGAAACAAAAATGACTTCTGTAGTAGTAGAGGCCGATTACAAGTATAACGTAGAGGAAAGACCATTAAAGATAATTGATTATAGTTGTAAATATTTTGGCAGCTCATACATCGGAAGAAGAGAAGGGGCTAAACAAATATTAAAAACATCCTATAAGTTACCTATAATGGTGGATGATAGTAGAAATGTAATTTTTTTTCCTACTGTATCACCAGAAGAAAATGATTGCTCTTGGTTAGCCTTAAATAGGATAGAAACTATAAATCCAGTTAAAAAAAGGAAAGACTATACAGAAGTAGTATTTGATAATGGTAAAAAAATAAACATTCCAATTTCATACAAATCAATGGAAAACCAGATTCTTAGAGCTAGTCGTCTAGAATCAGTTATTAGAAACAGAAAAAATCAATAATTTTTTTGCTAACATTATTTAATGATGTTAGTCTTTTTTGTATAAATTTAAATTATGTAAAAAATAATGGAATTTTAGTTACGGAATAAGTCAAAAAAATCAATTTTTTCTATTTTATTTAAACCAAATATGTTATAATATTCTTGCGTGTATGGGTATACTGAAAATGGGTGAAGGTGAAAATATGAAGGCTTTTTTGACTAAAAATGGTAATTAAACGGTTAAATTTAGTTAATTTTCGTAATTATGGTAAAGTTAATTTAGAATTAGGACCATCTATGAATATATTTATTGGGGAAAATGCTTCGGGAAAAACAAATATATTAGAGTCGATAGTTGTTTTAGCATTAACAAAGTCTTATAAGAATATTAATGAAAATAATTTAATAAGGATCGATAAGAAGAAATCTAAAATAAAAGGAACTGTTAAAAATAATAAATCATTAAAAAACTTAGAAATAGAAATTATGGAGACAGGAAAAGCAGTAAAAATTAATAGTAAGAGAGTTTACTGCCTAGCTGATTATATATCTAATTTAAATATTGTGCTTTTTACTCCTGATGATTTAGAGTTAATAAAAGGTTCTCCTAGTATTCGTAGAAATTTACTAAATATGGAACTTAGTCAACTTTCATCTTTATATTTAAATACCTATAATCAATATAATAAAATATTAAGAACACGTAATGAATATCTAAAAATTCTTTTTACTAATAATATTGCTGATAAAAAATATCTTGATATTTTAACTGAACAATTAATAGATAAAGCAATTGTTATTTATAAGCTTAGAAATGAATATCTAGAAAATATTAACAAGAATATTAATAGTATTTTTAAGAATATTACTGGTGAAGAAAACTTATCAATTCTGTACAAAACAAATATTTCCTTTAGTAATTATGAAGATGACTGTTTGAAAAAGACAATGAAGGAAATTTTGAACAAAAATTATCAAAGAGAGCTTCATATTGGTATGACGTTGTTTGGTCCGCACCGTGATGATTTTCAATTTCGACTTAATGATGTGGATATGAAGCTATTTTCTTCACAAGGCCAACAAAAAAGTGCAGTTTTAGCTTATAAGTTGTCAACCATACCAATATTTGAGGAAAAAAATGGAACTAAACCAGTCTTATTATTAGACGATATCTTTAGTGAACTTGACTTAAAAAAGAAAAATCGTTTATTAAAGTATGTAAATCAAGATATTCAAAGTATTATAACAACCACTGATTTAAAAAATATTTCTAAAAAATCATTGGAGAATGCAACAATATTTAAAGTAAGTAATGGTAATGTTGAAAGGAGTAACAATTAATGGAAAAAGAAAATTTAGCAAAATATGATTCCTCAGCCATTCAAGTATTGGAAGGATTAGAAGCTGTAAGAAAAAGACCTGGTATGTATATTGGAACTACAAGCAGTAGAGGATTACATCATTTAGTATGGGAAATTGTTGATAATGCTATAGATGAAGCTTTAGCAGGTTATTGTACCCATATTGAGGTTACTATTGAAAAGAACAATAGTATTACTGTTAAAGATGATGGTCGTGGTATACCAGTAGATGTTCATCCAAAAACTGGAAAAAGTACTGTAGAAACTGTATATACAGTCTTGCATGCTGGTGGAAAATTTGGAGGAGGTGGATACAAAGTATCTGGTGGCCTTCACGGTGTTGGTGCCAGTGTAGTTAATGCCTTATCTACATATCTAGAGGTAAAAGTATATAAAAATGGTCATGTTTACTATCAAAAATATACTAATGGTGGACATCCAGTTGAACCTTTAAAAGTTATAGGTGATTGTGATGAAGATCGTACAGGAACAACTGTAACATTTTTACCAGATGCATCTATTTTTCAAGAAACTACTGTATTTGATTATGATATATTACGAAATAGATTACGTGAACTAGCCTTTTTGAATCGTGGTCTTAGAATTACACTCTATGATGATAGAGAAGCAGATAAAAAGGAATCTTTTTGTTACGAAGGTGGAATTCGTGAATATGTTGAACTTTTAAATAAGTCTAAGCAACCAATACACGATACTATTATTGATGTAACAGGACAAGAAGGCGACATCATGTTAGAAGTTGCTTTACAATATAATGAAACTTATAGTTCTAGTATTTATTCATTTGTAAATAATATAACAACTCCAGAGGGTGGTACTCATGAAGATGGAGTTAGAATGGCCCTTACAAGAATACTAAATAAGTATGCCCAAAGTACTGGTATGATGAAAGATAAGGACGATTCCTTAACTGGTGACGATGTTAAGGAAGGATTAACAATGATTGTTTCTATAAAACATCCTAACCCTCAGTTTGAAGGTCAAACAAAAACTAAACTTGGAAATAGTGAAGTTCGTGGAATAGCAAATAGGATTTTCTCAGCAAATCTTGAAAGATTTTTAATGGAACATCCAGATGAAGCAAAAATAATCATAGAAAAAGCTATGACAGCTTCTAGAGCTAGAGTTGCAGCAAAAAAAGCAAGAGAATTGACAAGAAGAAAAGGTGATTTAGATGTCACTAACTTCTATGGAAAACTATCTGATTGTAAGAGTAAAGATGCCTCAGAAAGTGAGATATTCTTAGTAGAGGGTGATTCAGCTGGTGGTTCTGCTATAAAAGGTAGAGATAGTATGACACAAGCAATTTTACCATTAAGAGGAAAAATACTTAATGTAGAAAAAGCAAGATTAGATAGAGCTTTATCAAATGAAGAAATTCGTACTATTATAACAGCTTTTGGTACTGGTATTGGTGAAGAATTTGATTTATCTAAGCTTAGATATAATAAAATTATTATAATGACAGATGCAGATGTAGATGGTAGTCATATTAGAGTATTGCTTTTAACATTATTTTACCGCTTTTTTAAGCCAATTGTTGAAGCCGGACATGTATATGCCGCACAACCACCTTTATTCGTTATAAAGCACGGAAAAACTATCAAATACGTTTTAAATGAGCAAGAAAGAGATGAGTATCTAGCAACACTTTCTCCAAATACTAAATATGATATAGCTAGAATGAAAGGTTTAGGAGAAATGGATGCTGAGGAATTAAATGAAACAACTATGGATATTCATAAGAGAGTATTAAGACAAATAACTGTTGATGATGCCTTAGCTGCCGATGAAACTTTCTCTAAATTAATGGGTGAAGAAGTAGGACCTAGAAGAGAATTTATTGAAACAAATGCAACTTATGTTGAAAACTTAGATATATAGGAGGTAAAAAATGGATCGATTAGAAACAAATAATATAGTTAAAGAAGTTCAAGATTCCTTTTTGGAATATTCAATGAGTGTAATTGTAGCAAGAGCACTTCCTGATTTAAGAGATGGTCTTAAACCTGTTCATCGACGTATTCTATATTCTATGTTTGAGTCTGGATATACACCAGATAAACCCCATCGAAAGAGTGCTAAAACGGTAGGAGAGGTTATGGGTAATTATCATCCACATGGTGATAGTTCTATCTATGAAGCTATGGTAAGAATGGCTCAAGATTTCTCTTATAGATATATGCTAATTGATGGACATGGTAATTTTGGTAATATTGAAGGTTACGGAGCAGCAGCAATGCGTTACACAGAAACTAGACTTTCTAAAATATCACTTGAACTATTGAGAAATATTAATAAAAATACAGTTAATTTTATTCCAAACTTTGATGAAACAACTAAAGAACCAGAAGTTTTACCTTCAAGGTTTCCAAATATTTTAGTAAATGGAACAACTGGTATAGCTGTAGGTATGGCAACTAACATTCCACCACATAATTTAGGAGAAGTAATAGATGGTTGTGTTGCTTATATTGATAACCATGATATTACACTAGATGAATTAATGAAATATATTAAAGGACCAGATTTTCCAACAGGGGCTAATATCTTAGGTAATAGTGGTATAAGAAAAGCTTACGAAACGGGCCGTGGTTCCATTACAATAAGAAGTAAAGCTACAATTGAAGAGAAAAACGGCCGTCATTATATAATAATTGATGAGGTTCCATACGGTGTTAATACTCTAGAATTAAAGAATAAAGTTGCGGAACTTGTTCATAATAAGACAATTGAAGGAATATCTGATTATCATTCTGATTTAAAAAATGGTATTAAGATTACAATTACTTTAAAGAAAGACGCTAACGCTCAAGTTGTACTAAATAAATTATTTAAACATACTGCTTTTCAAACAACCTATGGAATAATATTTTTGATGCTAGATCAAGGAGTTCCAAAAACTTTAGGATTAAAAGATATTATAGTTAAGTATATTGATTATCAAAAAGAAGTAATAATTCGTAGAACAAAATATGATTTAGATGTAGCCGAGAAAAGAGTACATATCTTAGAAGGATTAAAAATAGCCCTTGATCATATTGATGCAGTAATTAAACTAATTCGTGGTTCAAAAACGGATGAAGAAGCTCGCTCTGGATTAATTAATCAATTTGGATTAACTGAGATTCAAGCAAATTCGATTCTAGAAATGAAACTACGTCGTTTAACTGGATTAGAACGAGAAAAAATAGAAAATGAATTAAATGAATTATTAAAGACTATTGAAAAACTTAAAGAAATATTAAGTAGTGATGAAAATATTTTAAAAGTTATAAAAGATGAATTACTAGAGATAAAAGACAAGTATGCTGATGAAAGACGTACTAATATAGATATGACGGCTATAGAGTATATAGAGGATGAATCTTTAATACCTGTAGAAGATATAATAGTAACTTTAACCAATAAGGGTTACATTAAACGTATGAAATCAGATACATATAGAGCTCAAAATAGGGGTGGAGTTGGAATAAAAGGTATGTCAACCAATGAGGAAGACTTCGTAGAACAAGTAATTCCAATGAAAACACATGATTATTTATTGTTCTTTTCAAATAATGGAAAGGTATACAGATTAAAAGGCTACGAAATTCCAGAATTTAGTAGACAATCAAAAGGAATACCAATAGTTAATTTGTTATCATTAGATAAAAACGAAAACATACGTTCGATGATTGAGCTTGATTCAAACGAAGATAAAATTAAATATTTATTATTTGCTACAAAGAATGGCTTAGTCAAGAGAACACCTATAGAGGAATTTAATAACATAAGAAAAAGCGGAAAAATTTCAATTATATTAAAAGAAAATGATGAATTGATTGCCGTAAGAAAAACTACAGGTAAAGATGAGGTTGTAATAGGAGCTAAAAATGGTAGAATGGTAAGATTTAATGAAACCGAAATTAGATCGATGGGTCGTGGTACATCTGGTGTTAAAGGTATAGATTTGGCAGATAGTGAAGTAGTAAGTACCGAAATAATTAATTCAGGTGAAGAAATTTTAATTGTAACCGAAAATGGTTATGGAAAGAAAACTTTAATAGATGAATACAGATTGACTCACAGAGGTAGCAAAGGTGTTAAAGCTTTGAACATTACAGATAAAAACGGAAATATGGTTGCATTAAAGTATGTTAATCCTAACTATGTTGATAGATTGGATGTTATGATAATAACAGATAGTGGTATAATTATGAGAATGCCACTGTCACAAATTTCGACATTGAAGAGAGCAACCCAAGGTAACAGATTAATTAATTTAAAAGAAAATCAAAAAGTAGCAACTATAGCTATTGTAGAAAAAGAAATTGAATCAGAGCAAGAAAAAGAGGAAGTTTAGAAGTACTTCCTCTTTTTCTTTTTATTAAATTATTTCCCGGGAAATAATTTAACAAAATAAGTAAGTAGATAATATATGGTTTAAAAGAAATAAAATAAGTCCGAGTAAAAATATAAATATAAAAAGTAACTGAATGTTTCACGTGAAACAAAAATAGTGGAAAAAATATTTCCCGGGAAATAATTTAACAAAATAAGTAAGCAGATAATATATGATTTAAAAGAAATAGAATAAGTCCGAATAAAAATATAAATATAAAAAAGGATCAAATGTTTCATGTGAAACAAAAATAGTGGAAAAAATATTTCCCGGGAAATAATTTAATAAAATAAGTAAGTAGATAATATATGATTTAAAAGAAATAGAATAAGTCCGAATAAAAATATAAATATAAAAAGTAACTGA
>CAKPPW010000002.1 GCA_934177995.1 uncultured Bacilli bacterium | reverse complement strand
TGAACTTTTCAAAATCTCACAAACCTTTATTTTATGGGCTATTTACCACAACAGTTCTTGTATTTCTTACCAGACCCACAAGTTCATCCTTTTCTAGTATTATTTGTACTATGTAAAACTATCTGTATTATATGTTTTTAAAGGTCTGAATAGTTCTGGTAAGGTTATGTATAAATAGTATTATTTGTACTATTTTTACTATGTGTTTTCTTCTCAATGAACACAAAATGCACACAATGTATCCATTCGTTCTCAAGATTAATTAATTTGAGTATATAAATAATATATACTGCTGACTAAATTATACTATAAAACAAAAAAATAAGCAACACACCCAGATGCGTGTTATAGCATTTTTGAGTATGTTGCTTTTATTCTAATATTCAAAAATTTGATACTCTGATATTTCTTTAATAAGATCAGATTGCATCATTTGATCAAAAGCATCTGTTGCTCCCTTTCTTGAATCTGATGTACTTGATACATAATAGTTTTCTGTTGTTTCTATATTTTTGTGACCAAGCATATCTGCAACATCTCTAATCTCTACTCCAGTCTTCAATATTTTTGTTGCATAACTACCTCTTAAATCGTAAAATCTAACTTTTTCAATTCCTAGTTCCTTATGAATTATTTCAAATGGATATCTAACTAAATCTGTCCCAACATATTTTCCATTTGTCTTAGTAAAAACTAGATTTAGATTTTCTTTCTCACTATCATTATCATTCTTTTCTACTATTCTTTGTTCTACTACCTTTCCATATTTGTTTTTTACATCCTCTAAATAGTAGTAAGTATATTCGCTACCCAAAGCTTCCTTTAAAAATTTCTGTTTTTCCTTATAATTTTTTAATGCAAATAATAATGTCGGGCTAATATACACTATTCTTTCTCCTGCTATCGTTTTTGTACTTCCTAAATACCATCTGCCTTTATCATCTTTGGTTTTATCATATACACTGTGCTTAACATAAATAATTCCATTCTCTAAATCAATATCTTCCCATATTAAAGCAAATACTTCTCCTGTTCTCATTCCAGTAAAACATGATGTTAAAAATGAGCAAGTAAAAGTATCGTTATATCTAAATCTATATAATATCTTATTTATCTCTTCAGGAGTATATAAATGTTTCGGATCTGATTTAGTTATATCCATTCTAGGTAACCTTAAAGTTAAGGCTGGATTATATTTAATAAATCCGTATAAATCACACGCATCCCTAAATGTTCCCTTAACTACTTTTAAAATATTTCTAAAATATGATCTTGAAAAAGAATATTCATCGCATATTTCTGTAATAAACATATTTAATCTTACGCTTGTTAAAGTAGATAATCTATACATACCTAATCTTGGTCTTATATATTTATCAATTATAGTTTTATATTTACAAATTGTATTATATTTCAAATTGCTTTTACAATAGTTATCTAACCAGTAATTCAAATAATCACTATAAGACAACTTACTCTCTTTAAACGGAACTCCTGCATTTAAATATTCTGTTTGTGCAATGCTTCCTGCTTCTTGAGCCTCAGCTTTAGTTTTAAAACCAGACTTGTTGATAAATTTTCTAACTCCCCCTTGTGAAGCTATTTCAAATCTATACTGATATACATTTCCCCTCTTTTCTATTTTTATTTGTCCCATTGATCATTCTCCAAATCATCTAAACACAAAGGTTTAATGCTATCTAAATTTGATAAATCTTTTCCTTGGTTTTCATTTAAAAATTGTTCTAATGCTTTTTTTAATATTCTAGTGCTACCTAGTTTTATGGCTGGTAGGTATCCTTTTTTTATTAAAGTATAAACATAATTTGGACTACAATGTAAAACTGCTGCTACATCTCTTACTGTATAAACCATTGTTTCATTCATATAATTTTTCCTTTCATCCTTTCTTTGAACTACATAAACTACTCCAACAAAAAAACAACTAAAATAAGTTGTCTATACGCTTCTTAAAACTGCATGAATATAATATCTATCTGTCTTTTGTCTATTCGATTCGTGTGAGCAAGAATATAAAGTAATAATTTTATCTTCTTTTACATTTACATCTACTTCCGTTTTATAATTGCTTTTTTCTTTAATCATATCAATATATTTTTTATATTCTTCAATAGAATTAAATTTTTGATTGTATGATTCTGATGTCGTATTATCTATATATGCACTAAATATTTCTGCTATATAATTTCCAGATGGTGTATATAGCATATAAGTAGGATGCTCTTCATAAAAAGACTTATTCATGTATTTATATATTTCTCCAAACATAGATCCGTTTTTTGTATGATGACCATATATAAATGTATTATAGTCAGAAAAATTTTTTGATGAAGAATAATCCATAAAAATACTACCAAAGCCACTCCATTTTTTATCATAAGAATGATTCAAGTAATACGAATTATCTTTTCCTTGAACAATTGGATAGTTGATTTGAGTTCCATCAATTAAAATCCAACCCACAATATCAGGATTAATTTTTTGCAATTCTGAAAAGTTTACACTAAAAGGTGATTCCTCTTCTATATTTTCAGGAATATCAATTAATTCAATTAGTTCTTCTTTTATATCTGCTGTATTTTTTTCTTCTTTATATATTTGGTATATTTCAAAAACACAATATATTAAAGAAGACAATAATATCAATAACAAAAAAATTTTTAGTTTTTTCATTTTATTCTTTCCTTTCATGAAAATAAAAACCACTTAATAATTAAAGTGGCTTCCATACATAAATACTAATTCAGTAACAACCTATGCTAGACTAAACTTTTTGTACTCCTTAGTCCAATATTTTGTTATCTTTTTTCCTAATTTCTGGTAAGATACATTCCAATTTATATTCTTATTTCTACATTTATCTAAATATAAAGAAGTATTTTGAATAGCAAAATAAACATAATATTCAATAGAATTTGGTTCTGAAAAAACTAAAGGTTGTTTCATAGTAAAAAGATAATCACTCATTTTTTCAAAATCTTGTTTTGAAAAAATCTTATTGCTAGTTATAGTATTGTTTACTTCTTTTAGTATTTGTTTATAATCTTTCATAAAGTCCCCCTATCGGCTGACTATTATACCACAAAACAGAAAAAATTTACAACAAGTTACATTTCTATTTCTTGATTTTCTTCTATTTCTCTCCTTAGTTCATCACGAAGTTCCTCATTATATATGGAATCATATCTATCTTCTATTTCAAATATCTTATTTATTATCTCTTCTGTTATCTCTTTTTCATCAAATTCAAAAATATCATAAGCTAATAAAGCAACATAAAATTCTGTATTATATTTATCCCCTCTTAAATATTTTATATGGTCTTTTATTTTTTCTATATTCATTGTTTTCTCCTTTTCTTTTTTATCAATATTTTTCTTTATAATATTCATTTACTTTTTGTTTTTCATCTTTTGATATTTTTTCTATTTCTTCTCCATTAACTCTTTCTATTTCTTTATCATATTGATCATATAGAGCATATTCTTTATCATCTACTAAATATACAATTCCTCTGGTATCATAACTAATCCACGCAACACTCTTTTTGGGAACATAAAAAAAGTATTCACTATATGGAATACGAATGCAATATTCATCTAAAGATGAGCGTTGTTCATCAATCATATTTTTACTAATAGATACACTTTTAATATATCCCTTTTCACTCTCTAATGAAATGCCTTTTATTTTTTCTAATTCACTGGCTTTATTTTTTAAATAAGATAAATAAGCATATCTTTTGTTCATATCCATTTTCATCCTATTTGCTTCTGAAATAATTTCCTCCACCTCTTCTGGATTTTCAACATTTAATTCTGATTTTATATCTAAAAATGCTTTTACTTCATTAGGCAATTCAGCACCAGATGGATAAATATCTTGTTGTTCTAAATATCCATTATAATCATCCAAATATTTTATATATAAATTGCATAATGGAATCCTAAGTTGTAATGTTTCATGTTTAGATAGTAATGATTGATATTCTTCCTCTTTTTGTTTAATATCATTTTTTATTTCTCTAATTTGATTTTCTAATGAATTATAGTTATATATTTCGTGGTTATTTAAAAAGTTAATAGTATCTACTAATTGATGATAACGCTTTACTTCTAAATAACGAGAATTGTAATATTTATAATAATCTGAATTAGAATCCAAATCCTGCATAGTATATAAAACTGAATGTTTGGACAATCTTGCTAATTGGTCATATATATTTAAAATTTCGCTATCATTGACATTTAACTTATATTCTTCAAAATTAATAACTTTTTGGTTTCTTCTTTTTTCTCTAAAAAATATTTTCAAAGCTTCTTCACTATAATCATCACCTAATATTTTCATTGTTACATATCTTTCTTTTCCGTAAGGTTTTACACGAATGTTTTTACCATGCTTAATTAAGTATCCTTCTAAAGCAAGTTGCTCTAATAACTCATCAAATGAATAGCATTTATCTTTTAATGTATCAATCATTTCTGCAATCTGCTTTCTCCATGATTTATTAGCAATGTCGTATAAATATTTATTCTTATGGTAATGACCAATCTTAGGGGCATCTTCAATTATATGAAGTCCATGCTCTAAGGCAATTTGATCACTTACATCTCTTAATCCATATAACCCCTCAACAGGATTTGATAATCTGTCTTCTAACTTTCTACCTTTTAGATTTACGGCTGATATGCAAAAGTGATTATGCAAATGTAAATGGTCTACATGGGTACAAACTATTACTTGAAAATCTGGATATAATCTTTTAGCAAGTTCTATACCCATCTGATGTACTTCTTCAGGAGTTAAACTTTTTTCTTTTGGATCAAATGATTGATAAGCATGATAACAAGTTCTACTATCATTGTCTTCTTCAATATTAAACTTTTGACTATTTCTTAACATATCATAAGGTGCTAATTCAGCTGAACAATTTATTCCTGTAACTAATTTACCACCCATAGTCTTTTCTGGATTTTTAATATAATCAATACATTTGATTCTACCTTGAACTCCATGAACTGCCCATCTAGCTGTCGCTGGAATAAGTATCACCTGTCCATTCATATTCTTCATTATCATTATAATAATATACATTTGATTTTATTTCACTTGCACATCTTCTAGCAGATTCCGAATCGTCATATCCAATTACTATTGAACATTCTAATTTATTATTCTCTCTATAAAAAGATAGCATTGCTTTCTTTTTCATTGCTACATCACGAAAAGCATTTACTTGTTGTTCAAATATATTCATATTTAAATTATCTAAATCAAAATCAACATAATTATTTTTTAAATAAACTATATATTTGCTTTTTGTATTTGGAACTTGTAAATTTGAAGGTCTTACCAAATAAATACTTTCATTCTTCTTAATTACTCTTCTTAAAAAGTTTTCATCTGGAGAATACTTTTCAATTAAACTCATTCTTTGTTGAATTTTCTTTTCAGTATTAACAGATAAGATTGCTACAATTAAACTAGATAATATATCAATCATTTCTATAATCTGATTATTTTGATTACTAATATTTTCTACTGCTTGAGGTGAAATCAAAACATTTTTTAGAACAGCTTTTTGTTCATATAATATTTCTCTCAAGGTTTGAATAAAATCACTAATGTAATTACATATCTCATTTTTGCCTTCTATATCCTCAATATAAATATTCTCATAAATACATGCCGCTCTAATATATTCAGCTAAACAATCACCAAATCCATACTTAATAGCTTTTTCAGTTATGATTCTTCTTTCTTCTTCGTTAAGCATAACATTGATTTTTTGTCTTCTTAATTTACTATATCTTTCGTCTTGATTGCTCATATAATTTTTTTTTCTCTTTCTGAAGACTTAACTTATATAATTCTAGTTCTTTTAAATATGCCTTACGAAAATAATTTTCAGTTAGCCACTTAACACCTTGTTTTGAAATCATAACCTTTCCATCTTTATCATATTTATAAGATGTTGAATTTCTTTTTTCCATTCTTTGAACTGCCATACCTATTGCTGCTTTACTTCTATTAAAATAATCTCTTAAATCATACAATGATATATCCTTATATTCAAATTCCTTATGAGGAATATTTAATTCTTCTTCTAATCTTTGAACTTGCTTTTGAAAAAATTCAATGTCAGCATCTAAATAATATTTTTTGTTAAAGTATACATCACTTAACCACTCAACACATTCTAATTTTATATATACAACTCTTTCACCATTAGAAGCAATTCTTTTATGAACCCAACTCTCTAACGGATGCCTTCTTTTTATCTTCTTAACTACATTATCAAACTGCTCATCAGTCAAATTAAATTTCTGTTGAACACGCCACTTCTCCATTGATTTAAATTCCATTTTTAACTCCTTTCCTTTTTATTCAGAAGTGAGGTAACTAAGTAGTCTTGTATAATATATCAAGCATGGTGTTGACACACCCCTCAGCTTGTTAGGGATGTCCCTAAAACCCACTAAGTAGTCGCTGACAGTTAGTAGAATTTTTTTCAAAAATTATTAATAATATTTTTCATTTTCATCTATTTCTAATGATGAAAAATAATCCAAACTATTATAAAAAACTGCTTCAGAAATTTCACCTGAAGTAACTTTTTCTAAATCATTTTTTGTTAAATTTCCTCTTATATAATGATCAGTTAGATAATGAGAAATTGAATAAGGATTTATATTTTCATTCTCAACTTTTGATGTAATTTTATAAATAAATTTTGCATCTTCTTCATCAATATCAGGGAAACAATCATATATTCCTTCAAAAATATAATAAGATTTCAAATTATTTTTATGATATTCTGGCATAGTTTTATAAGCATATAGAGTATTCATAATTAATCAATCTCCATTTCTTGTTCATTATCTTTTATTACATCTACCAAATAATTTTCTTTATATTTTTTTAGTTTTTCAAAATCATCATCTATTATTAAATCCACATTACCTTCATTATTATATACAAATAATTCATCAAAAAGAAAATCATAAAATTCTTTATTCTTCCAATAATTTTCATCATCAAAAGCTATTAAAGAATTATTATGATCTATAGTTACTTCTATATCATAAACTTTGTGAGTATATAATATTTTTTCTAATAAATTCAATTCATTGTTTTGTTTTTCTGTTAATTTTATATTTAAAAATTTATCATTATAAAGGTTATTAAGTCTTACTAAAATATAATCATTAGTTAATTTTTTATTGAACCAATCTATTTCTTCTACCTCTATTTGCCAATTTCCTGAGTCATCTTTAATGCCATATTCAATAGTTGCTGAAGGTTTATATGTACTGCAATAATGTAAGTCTACACAATATTTTCCTTCTAATACTCTTGCTACTGTGTAGGACTCTCCTTCCTTTATATCTTTAGGAGAAACAAAAACTTCTTCATAACTATCGTAAAAGTCTGCCTTTTTAGTCATATTCCATCTCCAATTCATAATCATCTTTATTTAAACTATTTATAGTTTTTTCTTCCTCTAAATCTAGTTTTTTATTTGCTGATTCATAATCAATTTCATTCTCAATTCTTGATATATAATCTAATACATTATCCTTATTATCTAAATCTAATGCACTTAATTTCTTTATTAATTCTTTATCATCAATTTTCTTAATACTGCATGAAATATAGTCATCTAAATTGCAAGAATACTTTTCCACAAAAATTTCTATTATAGTATTCCTAATAGTAATTCCTTGTATATGAGGAATATTCATATCTATATTTCTAAAGTTTCCATCTTTACATAATTGATTAAACTTATCTATTTTTTTATTCAAATATCTCTTTAATTCTAATTTTTCATACGCAGTTAATTGATTATAATTAGGTTTATATATTCCACTAATTATTAATTTTTTTAAATCTTCTACCTTTATAGAGTAAAATTGTTGTCCTAGTGGTCTTTGAAAGTCATAAATATCAAAACAATCTTTGTTAATTCCCAAAATTAACCCAATACATTTAATATCTATAGCAATATCTTTTTCATTAGAAAATTGATAAATAGATTCAAATGAATTAATTTTTAACCCTATAAGTTTTTCTGCATTAATATCATTTTGCTTCAACTTATTATTAATAAATCGTTGTAATCTATCCTTCATTTTACTTTTATATTGAAAATCTCCAAAAGCAAATTCATATCTATTATCGACTTGTTTTCCTTCTCCAAAATATAATTGATAATGGTAGCCTCTATCACTTTTTATCTTTACAACATTCCACTCTTCTTTTTTCATAATTAAATCAAACTCTTTAATATTTTTTAATGTCCAAAATTCAGATAAAACATCTACGATAATAAAATCCTTTTTATTTATTTTTTGAATATTATTATTTTCTTCTTTTAATTTAATTCCCAAATTAGTTTCTAAAAAATAATTTATTCCTTGATTATATGGACTAATATTTGTAGGTTTTGACTTTATTCTTTTAAAACTCAATTTAGATTGGGAATTAATATCAAGATTAAGATCGAATAGTGATTGATTACAATCTAATTTAATTACCTTATCTCCAAAAGGATTAAAATCATAATAAAAAACTGTCATAGAGCAATCATACTTTTCTTTATATTCTTTTAATGCTTGCCATTGTGATAATTCATTTGCAATATTCATTCTTAACCAATGAGTATATATAAAATGTCTACTATGAATACTATTCATATTCCATCTCCAATTCTAACTCTATATCACAAGATTGAGTCTTTGTTTTTTCAATACTATTTGCCTCTAAATAATCAACTATTTGATTTGATTCAGTTATTGCATTAAATAACTCTTGTGGATTATTTTTTAAAATCTCTAACCAATTTTTTACATAACTTTTATGATTATTTAAATGTCTTTCATCAGCTTCTAAATGGAATCTTTGCATAAGAAATGATGAACTAATCTCTGCTCTCAATTCTTCTTTTGCATACTCCTCTGAACCAAAATTATCATTTAAATTTCTACATAGTCTTGATTCGTGTCCAGTTGAATGTGATAATTCATGTAACTGAGTAGCATAATAAGAATAATTAGTTTCAAAACTTTTTGCAGGTGGTAATACTACTTGATCTAATTTGGGAATATAGTATGCTTCATCACCTTTTTCAATATATTTTACTCCTAAATTATCTATAATATTTTTCACATAATCATTGCTAATAATTTCTACTTCTTGCTCTTTTTTAGAATTCACTAATCCATCTATTAAGTCCCCATTAAATACTGTATAACTCATTTTATGGATTTTGAATTCTGATTCTTTATCTGGATCTTTTTCTATAATTTTTCTATATTCTTCAAAATTATAAATTTTATGATTTAATTTATTTTTCATTCCCCAATACTCTACAGTAACTCCTTGACCTTTGGCTTCTTTGATAAATTTCCACTTATTCTTTATCATTTGATTATATGTAATCCATCTATTATCATTATAACCTCTTTTTTCTGTAATGTATGATAAATATAAATTGTTTACCCCTCTATATTTTATACCAGTTATACCATTTTCAGGAATAGATGTCTTCCACATTTTTTCCCAAGGAATCTTTCCTTCTTCTAAACATTCTATATACATATCGACTAATTCTTGCCTAGTTTTTGGAAGTTTAATCATTACTTGTCTTTCCCTTATTACTGTTAATTTTTACATCTAAATCTTGCTGCATTTGATAAATTTTTTCTTGTTGTTTCTTATAATCATATAAAACTTTTAATTGCTTATCATAGTCAGCTACAACATTATTAATAGCTTTTATTTTATCTAATTCTTTACTTTTTAATCCTTCAATCTTTTCGATTTTTTTCTCTAATGCTTTATTCAAAATATTTTTCCCCTTTCATATTTCTTGTTCTAATTCTTCATCAAACGGATCTTTTAAATAAGAAATATCATTTTCTTCTTTATATTTATTTTCAAGAATCCAATTAAGATTTTTGGAAATATCACAATCTTCTCTTAATAACAGCCCTTGCCATATTCCTTTTAAATGATTTATCCCATTTAAAAACTTAATTCCCGTTCCTCCAGCATCTTTCCAATCTAACAAATTCTTTGTATGATCATCAATTAAATAATCATAAGATGTAATTTTGTTGGGAATATATTTATATTTACATTCACCATAAGGAACAAAAATTCTATTTTCTTTTTTCAATTCATGAAGATACTTATCAAGCCAAGAATTCTTTTCTTCTAAAGCAAAAGCACTATCACTTAAAAAAGAGGAAAGAATAAAAACATTCTCTCCTTCCTTAATAAGTCTTTTAGTTTCATTTAAAATATGCTCATTAGGTCTTAATGATTCATAATAGCCTTGTTGATATAATTCGTAATTAGAAGTAACATTTTTCCATTCAGCAAGAGTACCATCCATATCAATAAAGATCCTAGTATTCATTGTTATGCCATACCCATTTCTGGCTCTACATCATCATGTGATTGTTCATGTTCTTTACTTCTTGAAGAAAGAAAAGTAACCTTTTCAGCAACTATATTCATGAATTTTTTTCTTTCACCATCTTTAGTATAAGAATTACTTTGTATTCTTCCTTTAACACCTATAACATCCCCTTTTTTACAATATTCTGCTGTTCGTTCTGCAACCATATCCCATAAAGTACAATCTATAAAATCTGTTTCATAAACACCTTCTTCATTCTTAAATGGTCGTGGTACAGCTATTGTTATATTAGATACATTCTTACCATTTTCTGTTTCTTTAACTGATGGTTCTTCAACAATTCTTCCTACAAATATTGCTTGATTCATAATTTTATTTCTCCTTTTCTATTTTTCTATTTCTTCTAAATCTTCTTCTACCTCTTCATTTTTTATCTTTTCTAAATCATGATGGTAAAGTTCGTTTTTTCCATAAGTTATTGATGTTATATTTGAAAAATTAAATTCTTCTGTCCATCTACTTGTTTCTTCTTTTGAATTTTCTTTAATGAAATTCGATACTTCTTCATAGGCTTTACCATATCTACTACTTCCCTTGCTATCATTTAATAAATCTCTTTTTAAGGAATTATAGTCATATTTAAATGTTAAATTCTTTTCTCCATATTGGATTGTGATATTAACTGTTTTTGCTTCTATATCTTTAATAGAGTTATATATATCTTTCTTAATATATAAATCATTAAAAATATTATTTTTATTTTCTTTTATAGTATTTAAATACTCGATTTTATCACGAAAAATCAGTAACTCTAGTCCTAATTCTTCTTTATTATTTCTATAATCATCTATTGTTTCTATAATTTTATTAGCATACTTTTCAATAGTATTTTGCGAATTATTTAAATATTCGATATCTATATAATGACCTTTATATTCTGGAATATTTGTAAATTCATAACTTGAATATGACTTTTCAAGTTTTATTATTGGATTCGTTTCTTCTACAAATTGATTTCTAACTTCTCGTTTGTAAATTTCAATTCTATAATCTTCTAAATGATTATATTTTTCAATAGCAATATCCTTTAATTTATCCTCATTAGCAAAGGAATATTTTTCAATATAATCTTGAATACCATTCCAAATTTTTTCACCTAGAACTCCAAAACTGCTTTTTTGAATTAAACTATTTTCTTTGGATAATAATTCATTTAAATAATAATTACAATTATATAATACTTTATCTTTTGTATCCAAATATCCAGCCACTTCATAATTATCTTGAGATAAATAATTATAATTTCTTTTAGTATATATAACAATAAATCTATCATCAAATCGTTCTTTATGAACCTTTTGCTGATTATAAGTACCATCAAAAACCAGATCATTAAAATCTGGGTTCAAAAGAAATCGCTCAATATTCATATTTTAATAATCACCCTTTTCATTATATTTCTATTTCTAAGTCTTCTTCTATTTCTTTGTTATTATCTAAAATATCTTTGTTATATAATTCTGTTTTACCATTAGTGATTGATGTAATATGACTAAATAAAAATTCATTTCTCCATTTATCTTGATTATATCCAGTTTTATCATTATCTCTTAAAAATTCATTTACTTTTCCATAACTATTGTTATAACTAGAAGACGACATTCTACCATTTGTTAGTGATGTTATTAAAGCTTGCAATTCATATTTAAATGTATAACTATTTTCTCCATATTGAATTGTGATATTAACTGTTTTGGCATCCACATATTTAATAGAATCTAATATTTTTTTACAATCATGTATATCATCATGTTCATGATTCTTATTTTCAGTTAATCCTTTTAAATATTCTAGTTTATCATAATAAATTAATAACTCTAAACCTAATTCTTCACCTCTTTTTTCAATAATTTTTATTGCCATTTCTTCAATAGTATTTTTTGGGTTATCTAAATAAGAAGTTGTTTTATTTCCGTCATACATATTCATCGCTACATCAGAATCATAAGCAGGAATTGAAATTTCAATGTCAGATTCCTTTTGCGTAATAAAATATTTATTAACCTCTTTTTTGTAATCAAAAAGTCTACTATCATCTTTAGCTTCATATTTATCCATAGCTAATTTTTTTAATTCTTTTTCATGTGAAAAAATATAATCAGAAAGATATTTTTTTAAATCTTCTAAGATTTGTTTATCTAGTTGACTAAAAGAATTAAATTTAATTACTTGACTTTCTTGAAGCTTATCATGTAGAAAACTATTTGCTTCATATATGCAATGGTCTTTTTTATCATAATAGCCAAATAAATCATAAGTAGAACGGCGTTGTCTTAATTCTCTACTATTTTGTTTTCCATAAAGAATGTCGAATCTATCATCATATTTTTCTTTATGAACTTTATACTCATGTGCTTGGTAATCAAATAACTCATCATTTAATTTATTATCTAATAAAAAGTTTTCTAATTTACTATACATAGTTTCTCCTTTCGCTAGTAGTCATAATCTATATCATCTTGATTTTCTTCATATTCTTCTTCAGGAGATGATGGCTGATTATTATTTGAATTTTGAACATTATTTAATTCTCTGTCCTCTTCTCTCTCTATGAAATTAGATACTTCCATGGCATGTGCTTGAAGATTAGGATCTGTTAAACCTTTTCTATATTCATCTACAATATCTTGATTAAAAAAATGAAATTTTCTTTTTTCTTCTACTTGTTTTTCTTGTAATGATTCATAAGCATGATTTAAGGCAATTTGTTCAGATATTCTTAAATCTTTTGGATTTAAATTATTATCCATACAGATAAGTGCTTTATAAAACAAATCTTCATTTTCTTTTTTAAACAAATTTAACTGATCATACATTATAGTTAAAAATCTTAAACTAACAGCTTGTGATACAGTTCTCTCTATTTCTTGACCAAGTTCTTTTTCATAGTGAGTTGCTGGTACTCTAGTAGGTTGCTGCGATTCTGGATTTAAATATTTAAATGTCATATCTTCAATTAATTTTGCCATTTCTTTAGGCTTAGACTGAATAAAATCATCATAAAATTTTCTCATTGTTTTCTCCTTTTCTATTTTTCAATATTAATTTCATTACTCTTTTCTTTTGTTGGTAATTCCTTGTTTTTAATTTGTTGTTGCAAGTTTTTATAGTCTTCCATTTCAATAAGTTCCAACAAATTTTCTGCTTTATCACCCGATAAATAAATATATGGTGATGAAAAAGCAAAGGTGTCTTTAATTATATTAATTATCTCTTGCGTTACCACATTAGTATCAAATTTACCCTTGCTACTTTCCAAAATTCCTCCATCCATATTATGACCTTTTGAATTATAAATTGTATAATCAACTGTATAACCTTGATTGCATATATGAATGATATTATTCTCATTACTGATTACTAATGTATCATTCATCGCATAACTCCAAGACTATTATAATTTCGGGTATTATAAATTCTTCTTCTACTTCTTCTTCATCATTAATATCATCTACTTCATTAGAAGGCTCTTGGTATTCAGTTGATAAATATCCAGCACTTTCTAATAAACTTATAAAATCTATTTTTAATACTCTACACATATTAATTAATGTTATAAGATTATAATTTTCTCTTTCACCATGTTCTATTCTTGATAATTCTGTATCACTAATACCTACTAATGATGCTAGTTTTCTTTTACTATATCCTAATTTAATTCTTCTATTTCTAAATACTTCAGCTATAAATACATAATTATTTTTCATATCTTATCCTTTCTTTAAGTTCACGATAGTAAACTATTGTATCAAAAAAAATAACTACTTTTCTAAATCGTTGTCATCTAATTCTATTTCATAATCATTATTAAATAATTTATCCTGATCAATATCTATATTAAAATCATATTGTAAATTTGAAATTACATAAGACATTATTTGACTTTCTAAATCTTCGACTGAATTTATTTCGATTTCACTATTTTTAAAAATTTTTTTATTTTTTTCAAATATCTCTTTAATATATTCTTTATTCATTATTAAGCTCCATTAAAACAATTTAAATATATTGATTTAATTTCATTGTAAGCCTTTTGTGTTATTAGTGAACCATTATTGGAATGTTCATAATTATAGAGTAAATCTTGACATCTCCATAACATTTTAAAGTCATCTTCAGACATATCAAAATCTCTTAAATCAGCATATCCTTCGTAATTTGAATAATATTCTTTATTACTATAAAAGTCATTTCTAACTTGTTCATTATATAATTTTACGGCTTCTTGATATTCTTCTTCTGTAAAAATCTCTTTCATATTTTCTCCTTTTCTATTTTTTACATAATATTTTATAATCATTCTGTTTCTAACTTCATACCTAAATAAATTCCATTTTCATCTTGAATCGGACTACACATTCCTGTTTGATTTGTCTTTTTTAATTCATTAGCACAAGCTTCAGCAACATTCACCATGGTATATCCATCAGAGAAAAGAAAATATTTTACTATTTTAGTTGAAGGTTTATTTTCAATAATTGGTTTTTCATTTTGAACTGGATCTTTTGGCTTATTTGTTTCTTTATTACTTGAATTATTATTACTTGGTATTGATGGCTTTTCTTTATCTGGCATCGGACTATTATTAGAAGATGAACCATTGTTATTTTCTAATATTTTTTCTTTTATTAAAACAGAAAGAATTTCTTGACTACTATTACCAGAATTATCAGAAGCACTATATATAATTGATTGTTCACCAATAATAGAAGTATCAATTTCTTGATATTTAACTTTATCTAATAAATCTCCATCTTTGTCATCAATTACACTCTCTATATAATCCAAATAACTTATATCATCCCCTTTCGTGATTTCTATATTATTAACTTTTAATTTAATGATTGGAGCAACTTCATCTTTTACAATTACTTCTTCTTTTATTTTTTCGACTTCTGGAGATGAAGTATTATTAAAGTGAAAGTATAAATACAAACTTATTAATAAGATGAAAAGAAGAATGACAGCAATAATAATCATTCTTTTTCTCTTATATTTTTGATACATAATCAATAATTCTTCATCACTCATAAATAGTTCTCCCTTCCTATAACTAATTTACATATTTAAAATTTGGTTTTTCTTTAATAATTACTTGAAGTTCAGCTTTAGTAGTATTTAGTGCAGTATCACTAATTTCATACTCGACTACATACTCTCCTGATTTATTAATATCTAATTCATTATAAATAACCTTATCAGTTAGATTCCCTTCTAAATTGTCAGATGCTTCTTTAATAAAAGCTTTATAATTTAGTTCATCTCCTTGATACATTATTACTTTATCTTGTGTGAGAATTAATATTGGAGCAACTTCATCTGCCTTCAATGTTGCTTCGTATGCCTCTTTTTGAGCTTGTTCTTGCTCATGTGCTTTTAATTTTCTCTGGATAGTTCCTTTATTTAATAACAATGGAACTACAATACATACTAAAATTACAACTATGAAAATAAAAATTATCTTACCCTTTTTCATATTTTCTCCTTTTCTAATCTAAATATATAAATCCTACTACTGTTAAGCCACTATTCTTACTTGATTTTCTATAAGCATCAAATGAGTTATAAGTTTTTGCTCTTACTAATTCCTCTGCATGTTCATTAGCATATTCAACTTGACTACATGAATCATCGTTACTACAAGCATTGCCCACATTGCCTTCACTTATGGTTATACTTTTACCATCATAAGCCTCCACATAAGCAACATGACCAAATTTGTGCCCCATAAGAACAGCAACAGAATTAGTTGATGGCTGTGTACCAGTTTTATATCCCATACTTATTGCAGATGTTAACCATGTTTGTGCATTTCCTGTTGGCATCTTCTTACCTGAAACCTCTAATGCTCTTCCAAATGAATACCAAGTGCATTGCCCTTTAAATCCAGATGTTGCTAAGGTGTTTTTAGAATTATAATTATCACTTTTTAAATTGGCTTTTGTTTCATTTTTACCATATATAGATATATGAGTAACAAAATCATTACCAAGTAGTTCTGCAAAATCATCAGATTGATATAAAAGTTCCAACATTTCTTTTTGATCATTTGAAAATGAGGTATCAGTACCATCTGTAATTTTCTTTTTCTTATTAAAATCTGCTATTTTAGAATAATTATTATTAAGCCATTCTAAATAATCTTCATATACCCCATTGGTAATAACAAGAACAGGAATAGTGTTTGTTGTTGAATCATCCGAATCTACTTCTTGATATACTACTTCATGTTTTTCAAATAGACCAGCCTGTTTAAAAGTATTTAATAAATTTTTTTCATTATTATCAAAGTTTATTTCAGCACCAGTAGATTGAATTATTGCTAGTGGTATTCTCCAATCTATTTGACCATAATCTCCTTTTACTCCAACTACAATACCATTAGGATTCTGTCTTTTCCAATCATCAACCTGCCTATTATATTCTGATTGAACTGATGTCATATATGATGAATAATCTGAAATAGATTTATCATTAGATGAACCACTACCAAAAATAGAGCCAATAGCAACTATAATTAAAATAACAAGTGCAACTGGAATTATAAATTCTGCTAATGCTGCAAATAAAGATATTAACATTTTTAATAATTTAACTATCACTGTCTTTGCAACCTGCACTAATTTTTTACCGATTGTTTGATTAAATTTCTTTTTTATTTTATTAGCACCTTTTTTAGTTATTTTATAAGCCTTAGTTTTGACTTTACGACCTATTTTATCATTTATATATTCAGTACCAGTTCCATCATTAGAAATAGCTTTATTTAATTCTCTGGAGGTTCTTGTAATTGTTCTTCCTGTTTTTGATAGTTTGCTACCAGTCTTACTCATTACTGTTATGGTCTTTGAAACCTTACCTTGATTATTATTAAATTTAAATGTCTTTTGTAAAACTTTAGAAGCAGATGTTTTTAACTTACTTACTTTAGTTTTCTCTTCATCATTCCCTATTGCTTCATTTTTTTGTGTTCCTTCAGATGATTTATTATCATTTGAATTATTAACATTAGTTTTTATTCTACTGGTAAATTCTTCAGTTTTGTTTTCTTCTTGAATATTTTCTTTTTCTTGAGTGTTTTCCGAAGTTTTTAATCTGGAATTTACTTCTTTATTATTTGCTTCTTGTTGTTGATTAGTTTCATTTTCAGAAGTCTTTAAATCTCTTTCTTCTTTAATATCAGATAGTTTTTTTGCTCCTTGATCAACTAAATCAAAAGTTTTAGATGATACTGAAGAAGTAGCAATTGATAATCTATCAACTGTCTTCTTAGTATCCCTTTCAGCATTGTTGTTCATATTATCTTGCCTGTACCATACTATCCGTATTATTTACTTTATATATTAAATAATCTTTTGGTACTTTATTGGTAAATGGTATTACATCAGATCCAAAAACTACCAATCCTTGACCAGTAGGAGCATCACCTTGTACATACATAGCTTCTTCTTCACTAATATTAAAAATATTACAAATAGATGGTAAATCTAGTGGCTTTTGTTTCAATATCAACGCAAACTCTGAATTAGATAATATATCTTTACCAGACTCAGACCTTAACAAATGGGAGATTTGTTGTGAAATAACTGTATTTAAAGCATTTAGTTTTCTACCAGTCTTATAAAAGTTCGCTACATATTGGGCTGAGTATGGATTAGCAAGTAATATATGAAATTCATCAATAAATATCCAAGTATATTTACCAAGTTCTTTATTTTTAGAAAGTCTATTTTGAATATGATCAAGAACTACTAAATATCCAGTAGTTTGTAAAGAAGCAGATAGTTTACTAATATCAAAAGATACAAGCCTATTTTGAATATCAATATTTGTCTTCTTTGAAAATAAATCCATAGAGCCTTTAACATATCTCTCAAGAATGAGTGCTAAATCTTTTGCCTCTTCTTCAGGTTGCCTCAAAAGCATATTATAAAAGTCAGGTAATGTTGGAAGTAAACTTTCATCAGAAAAATTACTTTTTTCATAATCTTCAAAAATAATTTTAGTACAACGATCTATGATAGTTTTCTGACCACCAGTTAAGGCATTTGCTCCTACAATACTTTCAAGAAAAGCAATTATATATTCAACTTTACTTTTAACTGGCTCACTTTTTCCAGTGTCTGAGCATCCATAATTTAAAGATAAATCAAAAGGATTAATGTGAGTATCTGATGTTGTTGATATAAAAATCTTCTGACCACCAAATACTTCTAATAAGCTAGAATATTCGTCCTGAGGTTCTATTATACAGATTTCATCCAAAGGATAACGAATCAGAATTTGCTCAATTAGTGTTTTCACATTAAATGATTTACCAGCACCAGATGTTGCCAATACACACCCATTACCATTAATAAGTTGCTTTCTATCACAGAATATAGCATTTTTACTTACCAAATTGACACCATAAAATAAAGACTTTTCATGATTAAAGTCTTTACTATTAAATGGAACATTTACAGCAGTTGCTTCACTTGTTAAAGTTCTTTGAAACTGTAATGAATTATGACCTAATGGAAGAATATTTTGTAATCCTTCTAATTGTTGCCATAATAATGGTTTTATTTCAACCAACATTTCAGCAGCTGCTTCTTGTACTTTTACAGTCTGATCTTCCAACTCTTCAAATGAGTTTGCTGATATACAAACTAAAAAATTATTTTGAAATATCTTTTGATTATTTTTTTGAAGATCGTATTGAAGTTGTTCAGCATTTGAAATCTTTGTTTCTAACTTCTTATCCTTAACCCATTCATAGTCCAAATTACTTTTACCAGCTCTTTTAATTTTTTCTAGTCTTTCTGTTTCCATAGCTGATAAACTTTTATCAACTTGTTTTATCATTTTAGCAGAATTAGTAGGATTAATATTTAGAGTAGTTATTAAGTTAATTTCCTCTAAGGTAGTTAAGCGATTATAGAAACGAGGAGTTAAACTTTTAGGAAGTTTAGATACATATAATACTCTTAAAAACTTCTTATCATCTATTTCTATAAAATCTGATTCTCTCATAGAAATCTTTTTAGGGGCAATAACATCAAAAATAGATAAGTTATTATCTTTTGCATAAGTAACAATATTATCAATTCCTCTTGTTTCTAAAGATTCTACATTAAAGAAATTATATAAAAATTTTAATCTTTCTTTAATACTAACCATAGATACTTTTGATTTTAATTCTTTAAACTTTTGCTCTGTTTTTATAAACATGTTTAAAAATAAAGCATTAGCTTCTAAAAAGCTTTTAGCTTTTAATGAAAGTACAATATATCTTTTAGTTTGTAGTGTTTCTTCTTTTGAGCCAAGTGAATTAGTTATAATAGTATTTAATTCATCTGCAATTTGTTTTTGATTACTATCTTCTATATTATCTGTATCAAATATAAACTTTTCTTTATATTTTTCAGTTTTAATAGGAGTTCCAGCATTTATTACCTCAATGTGTGTATCTTCTCTAAATGAATGTAAATACTCTAACCATTTAAAAAAGATATTCTCTGCCTCTTCATCATTAGCTTTTGCAAAAGATACATCAGAATATTCAATACAAATTGAGTATTCTTCTTCATTTATTTTAAAGATATTAGTTTTTTCATCAAACTCTTTAAACATATAAGATATTACTTCTTGACTTGTTTTAGGAGTAAAAACTTTAGGAAGCATCTTGTGGTTCTTCAACTTTTGGCTCTTCTTGAATTTCTTTGCCATTTATATTTGTATCCTCCTTCCCCACTACTTGCTTTGCTAGTTTTAATAATACCTGTGCTTCTTCTTGGCTTAATGAGAAATTACTTGATGAGTTTTCTAAATTATTAATTCCAAATTTCTTCTTAGCCCTAGCAATTTCTCTTTGCTTTTTTCTTTCTTTTTGAAGATCTCTCTGTTTTTGTTTTTCCATCTTCTGAAGATTTTTTTGCTCTTTCCTATTTACAGTAATAGGCTTATTTTTTTTTCCACTTTTTTCCTGAATTAATTCTTCTTCAGTCTTATAAAGAATTGGTTTAGCAAAATTAATATAATTTCTTTTCCAAAAAAATATTATTCTTTCAGCATTAAGTCCTTGTATTGGAATAAATCCAAAAAAACCGATAGGAACTGCTATAATAATTACTAACCATCCAGTTATATTGCTTCCTATCTTTGGAGATAATACTAAATATAAAGGAACAGTAGTTATAAGTATCAGAATACCAAATATCCACTGTCTTAAAGTAAAATTATAAAACTTCTCTTTATAATCTTTAATTTCATCATGAATTCTAGGTTCTATTCTATCCATCTTATCCTCCTGTCCATTTCTCTGCCATATTGCTTGTCATTGAAATCATAGCCATCAAGAATCCATTTAGGAACATAATAGCAATCATAGAACTAATACTACTTGCATCAGATAATGTTGATAATGATAGTGAATAAATTGCTGTTGCCACAACTATCATAGATGATTCTATTCCAAGAGCAATAGTTGACATTATAAATCTTTTACATACATTTTGACCATCTTCCCAAGTACCGATTGAAATTGGTATTGGAGAAAATGCAAAACTTAATATTAATTTTCCTATTCGTAAGAATACTTGAACAAGTACCCCAATCATAGTTCCCATAAAAGGAATATATAAAATTAGAATTATTACGCCCATAAATCCTCGATCAATTAGACCTCCTGCATTCCTTACTAAATCTCCCATTTGTGTTGCAAGATTTGGAACTGATGCCGAAGAGGAAATCGTTGCTGTTACCTTCGATAAAATATCATTAGTAATTGTCATGATAGATGATAACAATTCAAAAGAATTTTCTATAAGCATTTTAAAAATTAAAAAGCGAATACAAGTAAATACAATTCGCTCCCAACTCATACGCTCATAATCCATTACTTTTTTTGTTATATCTATCAAGAAAAACAGAGTTAATAAACTGAGTCCAATAGGAACAATAATTGAGTGAATCTTTGTTGCAAGACTCCATACTGTTGTGTTCGTAATAGTATTCCAATTACATAAGCTACGAATAGTTCCAACAAAATCACTAATATCTATTTTAAATCCTAATACTTTGAAGGATATTTTAAATAGATTTTCAATCAATTTAGCCATTCGTACCCTCCTTATAAATTACATCTTATAAACCAAATAATCCTTTTGATTGACTTATTGCAATTACCATGAACCCAGCCATCATAGTCATAAGCCCCCTTGATTTGCCTTCAGCATCATCTCTTTGCCAACCTAGAGCAAACATAACAGCTCCAATTAAAGCAACTACTCCACCAATTTTTAACAGCCAATCACATACAAAGGTAATAAATCCATCAATACTACCAGTGTTACTTCCAGCTGCATGTACACTTGTTGTACTTAAAATCAAACTACATAATACAATGTTTAAACTACTAATTATTTTTCTAAATGAATTTTTAGCTTTTGCTAATAAGTTATTTTTTTTCATATTTTCTCCTTTTCCTTTAAAATAGTTCACGATAGTAAACTACTACATCAAAAAAAATAAACTACATTTAAATAGCATCTAATAGTTCATCAGTAAGTGATTTATTAGATAACAATACTTCACTTTTATCAAACTGTTTTTCTTCTTCCAAAGTCATTTTTCTAGCTTTAAATTCAGAATTTATTTTCACGAATCCCAAACCTAAATCTTTAAATAACTGTTGTTTCCTTCTTATTTCCCTTGTCTTCCTCCTTTCTACTTCATGATCATATCTATTTTGAATCGTAGAACTTTCATTCCACGCCTCAAACAATTCTGAGTACCTAGGATGTTTTGATAAATCATACATCTTAGAGTAAAAAGGTCGTAGTCCAGAAACTAATAAAATACAATAACCTTTTTCCATCCTAGCAATTTCATCTATAAATGCAAGTTCTCTACCAACAATATCCCAGTTAGTCGAAGAAGAACCTTGTTTAGAATAAGTTCTACCAGATGACCTTTTATACCATGTTTTTTTGCCCAGCATAGAAGACATATAATCTAATGTTTCTTTACTTCGAGATCCCATAAAAAGAATATAATCGCAACAATCAAGAGCTGTTTCCCAATTATCTTTATAAACTTTTTTAAGTTGGCTTAAACTTTGCAAACATGTAGTTATACCACAATTAAGTCCTCGAACATAAGCCAAATTTTCTAAGTAGCGTGGTATTACTCCCAGCTGACTCCACTCATCACAGTATATCTGACATGGAGAAGCTAAAGAACCATTATTATGACTAGCATTATAATCTATAATGGAAAATATTTGAGTATACATAATACTTGCAATGAAATTAAATGTAGAATCATTCGGACTATTGATAATAAAGTAAGCAATTTTACCTTCATCACCCTTACCACCAATACGATTTAATTCCATAGTATCATTAACTGTAATTGCTTCTAGTTCAGCAATATTAAATGGTGAAAGTCTTGCAGATGCTGTAATAATAATTGTACTCATCATTTTTGTAGAAGAAGCAGAAACTTTAAAATGTTTCCACTGCTTAATACCTATATTATCGGGATCTTTAGTTTCCCAAACTTTAAACATATTTCCTAAAGTAGAATTACCTTCTTTATCTGGTTCTGCAAGTCTTATTAATTCAAGAACGGTTTTAAAGTTTCTATCTTTCAAATCATAATTAAATATAACATAATAAATAATTGCTTGAAGAAACATTGATTCACATCTTTCCCAAAATGGATCTCCCGTATTACTTTCTATGGTTTCAGATTTTGTATTCAACATTAAAGTATTTATTAAAGTCATGACATCATCTTCTGCTATCCACTCTTCACCCTCAGAGTCTTCATCAACATATTTATTTATTTTTTTAATATAAAGTAAAGGATTAAAATGATCAGATTTCCACTTTTCTACTAAATTTAACACTCGTATATCATAACCTTTATTAATTAAAGACATCCCTGCATCACGAAGAAGTTCTCCTTTTGGATCTGTAACTATAATTGTTTCTCCATCTGCATTTAAAAGGTTAGGCTTAAAATAATACCGACTTTTACCAGTCCCAGGTCTTCCCAGTAAAATTACATTTCTATTTCTCTTTGATATTTTCATATTTTTTGAAAACATTTCAGTAGATGTAAATATTTGATTGTTAGTATATTCTTTATCACGATATTCTAAAGTATTCTTAGGATCTTCCCATTCTGAAGAACCATGAGTATTTTCTTGAATATTTTTTTTATTATTTATTAAATAAGTATATATAATCATTGCAACAAATAATCCTATAAATAATGCTGTTGATATTGTTTTAGCATTTAAAACTAATGGCGTTGTAATAATATGAAGTTTATCCAAAGCTTCAGTTAAATATTCAAACTTAAATTCTCCGTTTACTTCAGCTAAACTACTTACTCTAAGAGAATAATAAGAGGCAATCAAAGCTATAATAAAAATAACCCATTTACTACCTTTATGAACT
Organism: uncultured Bacilli bacterium; assembly: GCA_934177995.1. GTDB lineage: Bacteria > Bacillota_I > Bacilli_A > RF39 > UBA660 > Onthousia. The sequence continues at coordinate 58,866 of CAKPPW010000002.1, read as the reverse complement.
CTTTTAACGAGCAACTTCTAACTCCTCTTCCTTATCTAAGACTTTTTCTACTGGATTATTTTTTTCAGCAAATTCATCTGCCTCTTTTACTAAATCTGCTGTTTTCGATTTTTTTTTACTGTTTTCAACCAAATCCTTTGTATCTGTTTCTTTAACAAGAACTGTTGTTTTGCCATCAGGAGTATGCTGTGCAACAAAATCTTTACTACTATATTTTTCTTTAAATAATTTATAATCATCAAAATTATTTAACTCTAATTCAATAATATCATTTGTATTACTTTCTGACTCAATATCTCTAGCACCATTTGAACCATACTCTTTAATTGGTCTATCAAGAGGAGCAATCCTTTTATATTCTTCTAAATCTTCAGAATGAATAGCAATTATCATTTCATTATCATTATAAACACATGCTCCATGACTTCGTAACTCAAATAATTGCTCTCTAATTTCGCAATATTGTTGTTTGGTAATCTTTTGAGTACAATAATTAGACAAATAATCTCTAACAGCACATGAGCCAAAATCTTCTCCAACTTTATTTAAATCTTCAACTTTAAGATTCATTCCTCTTGATAACATAGGCTCATAATCATGCTCATCAATAATACCATCTTTATTAATATCAGCAAGTTCATTTTTTGCATACTGCTTTACTCTGTTTTCAGGAATTTTTGCTAACTGTTCATTTAAAAATCCTAACTTACTTTTATTAAATATCAAAACATATCTCTCATCTAAATTTTGTTGCTCATCTTGTATAGATAACCTTTTATATTTATCAGTTTGAGCCTTACATATATTTTGAATGATTGGAATCTTTTTGAATGTACTTCTTCTATCATTCCATTTTCTATATTTTATTTCATTCTTAGCAAGTTTTTCTTGTTTATGAAGAGATTGATTCTTTCCCTTTTCACCATCTGGATCCATCTTTTTAATTCCCATTAATACATTATTTTCTCGACATGCAGCGATGATTTGCTTTGCCTCTGCTCTTGTAAGTGGTGGAGTAACATATAATTCTTTAGTAGCACCATCATTACGCAGTGCTTTCATTGATGATGAAAAATGTTTATTATAATATCTTTTAGCTTTTATCAAAAATCTGCCAAATATCTTTGTAAATATTTTTGTTGATTTTGCTGATACAGCAACTGTTTTTTCAGCAGTATGCTCCAAATCATGTTTAGCATTACCATCCATATTTATGCAGCCTCCTTTTCATATAATGGAACATCTAATTTTTCTTCAAAAGGAAATTCTATAACCTTATCATCATTTCTATGATTGTAACTGTCTAAAATCTTATCACCAGTATAGTGATCAATATATTCACCATCTTTACTATGAAAACCTATTTGTTCAGTTTTATCAATTTCCAAAAGAACAGATTCAGTATTAATCTTTGTTTTAATAATGTTTACATTAAGATAACCTTGTACATTATCAATAATCATTGGTATCTCTACGAAATTAGAATTAAACCTGCATTTATATTTCGGAAAGTTAATAGTAATGACATCTCGTTTTTTAGAATCTTTTGGAAGAAGAATTTTTAAATACTTATTTATCTCATTATAAGATAATTTTTTTTCAAAAATTTTAGTAAATCCATCTAATCTATATTTAGATATGCCACTACCATTTAAGAAGCCCTTTCTAGGACTTACTATTAAATAACTTTTATCATCTGTCCAATTACAAATCTTTTTAACAACAAATAATAAAGTAGTTGGATTATCAGTTTTAATATAAAAACCTTTTTCAGTTTCCAAATATATTTTAGAATGATATATTTTACTAATTGGTTCTTTATATTTAGAGGTATAACTATTATCATAAATGATTCTATCTTCATTTTCTTCTACTTCTTTTTCTATTTCATTACTGGTACTAGATTGTTTCTTTGTCTTATCTTCCCACTTGAATTTTAATTCATCAAAAGACTTAGTACAAATATACTCGCCTAACTTGTTATAAATCTTATAAGAATCACCATATTTAAGTTTAGTATAAAAAAGTTCTCCACTATCTACCCATTCACACTCATTTTTAGGAATATAAAAATACTCTTTAGCATCTGTATTTGGAATTCTTACAAAATAATGTGTGTCTGTTTCTAATGAAGGCACTAATAAAACTTGATTTATAGAAAATAAGTAATCCTCTTTTTTTACCTTCTCCTGTTCTTCGTTTGAAATAGCAATTTCTTCTTTTATCGGTTCAGTATTTGAAACAACATTACTTTTATCAAGTGTAAGATTATTATCTAAATTATTATAAAAGAGAATTGTTTTGAATTCTCCATTTTTACCTTTAAATTTATCATCTATGAAATCCTTATCAATATTTAAAAATAAGCTTCCATATTTAAAAAATTGCATTTTACCTTTATTTAGAAAAAGTCGCTCTTTTATATTTTCTTTTATAATCTCTAATGTTTTATTATTATAAGAAAGAATCCCATCTATATCATCTAAATTATTAATGATATAGAGTTCTTCTACTTCCTCCAAGGCAAGTTTTTCTTGATCGGTAAGACTATCTTCGTATTGCTTTATTACTGTTTGAATTTGATTATCCTTTAAATTAATTCTTGCACTACCATTAAAATTTTTTATATAAGTTTTATTAAATACATTAATATATTTGAATCTATTTAATGATTCATAATTTGAATATTCTTTATTATCTTTTAAAAAATCTGATAGTAGCTCTTCTCTTTTGATTTTTGAATTTTTTTCTAAATATTTTTCTGGATTAGCATTAAATATAGAAACAAGTCTTTTTTCTATTTCCTCTTTATGATTATTAAAATAAACAGATAATACTTTGTCATCTTTTTTATCTACTTGCAACAATAATTCTGTATACAAAAAATTAGTCATTGCTCTTGAAGCTAGATTATCCATTTCATTTTCTTTTTTTTCTATTTTTTTAGGATACATAATCTCATCTAATTCCTGCTTATTATAAGATGTTTTATCTATAATATATTCTTTAAATAGAGCATCATCATAAGTATTAGAAATTAGCCTATCTTTTTTCATAGATTTATATGCTAACGAAATCTTCTCAGCATTAAAAACTTGTTCTTTAAAATATTTATAATCTAATAAAAAAGTGAATCCAGATATTTTAGATTTTTGTATATCCTGAAATGGAATATCATTTTTTGATAAATCTCCAAAATCTTTAAATTCACCTAATTTAGAAATATCTATGACATTAACTTTAAATCCTTGTTGTAATAAATCTGGAATAAGTCTAAGCATTGCATCATGCCCTGCTTGATCATTATCCAAAGCAAGAGTAATTGAAGAATGATTTCTTTTAATCATTTTTAAATGCTCTGGTGTAAGAGCTACTCCCATAGTAGCTACTACATTTTCATATCCTATTCTTCTTGCTCCAACAACATCTAAAAAACCTTCAACAATAATCAGCTCATTATTATATGAAAGAGTTTTAGCATTTGAATAATTGTATAATAACTCTTTCTTTTGAAATAATGAATTCTCTGCTGTATGTAAATACTTAGGTTGCTCATCTTTAATTCCTCTACCTGCAAATGATAATATATTTCCTTTTTCATCACAAATAGGAAACATTATTCTATTAGAAAATACTTCTTGAGTACTTCCATTTTCATCTATTCTCAAATATTTTAATTTAATTAAATCTTCCCTTGTTATCCTATCATTTTTTTCTGTCAATTTAAGTAACTGTCCCTTAACTGCAAAGCCTAAGTTTAATTCATTTATTTGCTTATCTTCTACTTTCCTATTATACAAATAATTTTTGGCATCTTTATTTATTACAGTTAAATTGTAGTGAAATAATTTAGAAAGATATTCATTTACTTCTATTAAATGTTTTTCTTCAGCAGTATATTTTCTTGAAGATACAATAAACTGATTATTATTTGAATTTCTATTTAATTTAGAAATATCTATATTTAAATTACATATTTCCACTACTTTTGCTATTGCTTGATTTATACTTAAATCGTTACCATTTACTTGTTTTTCGTATTTTTGAACAAAAGAAATAACATTACCAGTTGCCCCACAAGAGAAACAAGTTGCAATATTCTTTTTAGGATTTACTGTCATACTTGGATTATTATCATTATGAAAAGGACATAACGATTTATTATGATTCAATTTAAGCCCATAATAATTAAATACATCTATAATACTAGCTTGTTTTAAAACTTCGTTATATAGATTATTTATATTGTATCCCCTACCTTTCTATTTCAAATTCTAAATCATTATTACTTTTACTAATCTTTTCTGCTGCAAGTCTACACTTATAAATAAGATCTAATGAAAGTTTTGATAAATTATGTGCAATATAATCAGCATTTCTAACAATCAATCTAGCAGACGGTTCTTTTGCATTACCTCTTGATTCAATAATAGATTCAATATATTCATCTGCATTAAACTCTTTCCCATATTTGTAAAGGTTATAAACAACACTTGTAGCATTACTATTTGAAACATCAATATTAAAAGAAAATTTACTATTACTATCTAAAGGAAATTGGAGTTTCCAATCGTTTCCTTCTGAAACAACATTCCAATTACATTCTTCAATAATTGATTTTAATTTACTTAGTGAAATATTACTAATATTCATATTTTCTCTATTTTTAAAATATTTCCCTATTTTTAACTCTTTAAATATCTTATCTAAATCTGTATGCCAGTTAGGAATAAATGTATCCTTACTTAAAAGTTCTATTTCTAAACTGCGAAAAGAATTGTTATAGTATGCTTTAAAGCCTCCAATATTATAATGTGCTATATCACCACAAGCATTAGTAAAAAAGTGGTACATATTCTCATTTAAATTATCCAAAGTTTCATCCTTTTGAAATTTTCTATATTGCTTAACAATTTTTTCAAATGGATATACAGTATTACCATCATATAAAATATCTGATTTTAATTTGTTATCATCTATACATTGTTGAATAATTAATCTATCTTTACTTTCATTACCTGTAAGAGAAAGATTATTAATTATATCTTGCTCAAATTCTATTACTGATTTACTACCAAAGAGTGCAATTTTAATTCCATTTTTATTAATATCAATACGATTCAATTATAAAGCTCCTTTCTTATTTTTCTATTTCATCTTCCTTATCTAATTCTTGTTTTTGTTCTTCTCTCTTTTTCCACTCAATTAAACCTCTTGATGTTCTTCCAATTTCACTCCAACTACAATTACGATTAGCAATACCCCTTCTATCATTTAAATCTTTCATAATACGAAGTGCAATACACTTATATGAATGATCTTCAAAACAAGATAAATCATTAATAATAACTCCTATATATCTATCTTCATATTTATCTTTGAGTATTGCTGTCAAATTATAATAATTTTTATTATAAGAAACAATATCTAAATCATATCTAGCAACTTGTTCTTTTAAACTTTCTTTCATTTGATTAGGATACTTTTCATAATTTTTTTTAGAAGATAATTTCAACACCTTTTCTTCTATAAACTTATTGTAATCCATTAAACTTTTCTTCTTCCCTAGAACAGTTGCTAGAAATAACACAACACGAATACAAAAAAAGTAACAAAGTTAATATTACTATAATTCCTAAAATAATTAATATAATTTTTAACATTAAATATCCCTTTCTATCTCATAATTTTCATTATCTAATTGAAATTCTATATTATTAAGCATCTTCTCATACATAATATCATCATTTTCAATTGCTATGCTATTTCTTTTAGTATTAAAACATGCAACAACAAAATTACCACTACCTGCAAATTGATCTAATAGCGTTTCATAAGGTTTAGATATATATGTGATAATTTCTTGTAAAAGTTGAACTGGCTTTTCTGCCTCCATTACTTTTTCATTCTTGCCCCTAGGCTGATAATCAAAAGTGGTAGGAAGCATACCATTAGTGCCTTTCATATAACAAACTGTTAACTCATTCTCTACCAATATATCTCTTACTTCATAAGAGCTTTTACCTTTAACATTAATATTATTTTTTAATGCTGTTTCTATATTTTTTTTAGCATCAAGTTTTAATGCTCTAGGTTCCCCTTTAGAAAATATCATCACATCTTCAGTATTTTTGGATTTCCTACCAGTATTTGCTATAAACTCTCCTTTTTTCCAAGGAACTTTTGCAAAATACTTAAAGCCACTATTAATTGCCATTTGTTTAATTTGATATAAATATTCAAAATTAATTTCAGATTCTTCAGGTAAAAATTCTACCATGAAAGCACCATCTTTTAATACTCTTTGTTTTTCATTAAAATCTTTTTGATTATATTTAAATAGTTCATAGGAGGCAAATTTTCTATTGCCTCCTGTTAAAGCTTTATTTAAATCATAAGGATGATCTGTAATAATTCCATCAATAGAATTATCTTCAATCATTGATAAATCTCTTCCATCACCATTAATTAAAAGGCAATTGTTAGGTTTGCCATTTATTTGTGATGATACTTTATAAACCCCACGAGTAATCTTTTTAAATAATCCCTTATCAACGCCTTCGTAAATTCTTGCTCTAATTGATTCATTATTAACATCCATATTTTTAATATTTTTAACTAAATTAGTAGCCTCTTGTATAGTGAATTTTTCATCATCCAAAAAATATTGAAATAAATTCATTTGAATAGTGTTCATTTATAATCCTTAATTAGCATTAGGTAGTAAAGCTTTAAATGATGTTTTATATTTATAGTTTATATTACGAAGTTGCCTTTTCTTTAAACAAGGACTTATCATTTCTTTTAGATGATTATATAATTCTTCTTCACTATCAAATTCTTGCTTTACAATATATTGATCAAATGGGACATCTTCAATGCTTTTATCTAATTCATTATATTTAATTACCCATTTTTCTCCAGAATAATTATAATGTTCAATCCATATTATTTTATTTATTTTTTCACTAACTAATAATAATCTTAATTCCTTTATACCATCATTTTTTCTCCAAGTAGAATCATCTGCAATTAATCCTATATCTGCATAAGAAATAAGATTATATATGCCTTCATATGTACTTCCTACTGGACTAATAATAGAATATCCCAAATGTTTTATTAGTAATTGTTTTAATTTATAAACTAAATTAGTTAAAGAGGTAAAATTATAAAATTCAATTTTCTCATATTGATAAGTATCAAAACTTTCTGGGCTTGTCGATTGAATCATAATAGTATAATCTTTATACGAATTTGAGATATTAATTTCTTCTTTTAACTCTATATTGTTAATACGAATATCTAAAGAAAATTCTCCATTTTCATTAACACCTGAAAAATCTACCAATCTTTCTATATCTAATCCATATATTAATTGATAAAGTTCTTCATAAGAACTGGGATAATTCTTTTTTTTCAATTCTTTTAATCTTATCATAAAATAATCCTCCTTATATAAAAAGACATGTTATCCGTGAACGGTATAACATGCCTCAGCCTCATTACCATTTCTATCAATAGCATAACCACATAAAGTACGACCTTCGGGATCTTTTAAATATAAAACATTTTCTAAAATTCTTGAAGCTCCTATTTCTCGACCTGCACCATGACCATTTTTATATGGTACTAGCCATGTTTCAAATCTATCTACACCGACACCATTATCGTAAGCATCTATTGAAATTTTTATATCATGTCCACCTCTTGAGTTTGGACCTAATACTTGAACACTAAACCCTGTAATTGTTGGTGGAGTATCATCATACCAGTTAGCAGTAAATGTTCTGTTACCTATTGATCCTTTTGGAATTGTTACATTTTTAGAATTACCATTAATTTCTGTTCCTGACCATCCCACAAAAGAAAATTCTCCATATTTACTAGGATTATTTAAAGTAAATGAATTGCTTTCTACTGTATAAGTAATAGGATTAGAAGGTAAAGAACTCATATTCGTTTTATAAGATATTGTATAAGTAATTACTTCCCAGTTTGCAGTATATTCTTTATTACCAATGTTCCCTTTTTCTATTTGAACACTTTTAGATGGTGTTGATCCATTAGAACCAGTCCATCCTAAAAATGTATAGCCTTTTCTTGTTGGATTTGTCAAAGTAAAAGTATTTGTTTCAACATTATATTGTGTTGGATTTGATGAAACACTACCACCATTTAAATTATAAGAAATATTATAAGTAATTATTTGCCAGTCAGCCTTTAATTCATGATCAAATGCTTTTTGCATAACAGTTGTTTCTTCGATTAAAGAATTACCATAATGCCAACCTTTAAATGTGTATCCTCTTCTTTGAGCAGTTGGTAAAATACCATATAAACTATTATAAGAAATCGCTATACTACTAGGGCTTACTATTCCTTGATTTGAATTTAAATTAACATTATATATATTAGCTTCCCAGTTTGCAGTATACTCTTTATTACCAATCGAATGTTTTGGGATAGTTATATTTACCTTTGGTTTTAATCCATTAGAACCAGTCCATCCTAAAAATGTATAACCTGTTCTAGTTGGTATTGGTAATGAAAATGATTCACTTTCAACATTATAATGAATTTCTTTTAAATCACCTGTACCTTCCATATTTAAGTTATATTTAATTGTATAATCATTTGTTGAATATTGAGCTTTAAAAATAGTATCTTTCTTAATAATTTCATCATCTGAACCCCAACCTATAAATGTATAGCCATCAATAAATGGATCTTCAGGAGCTACTGAATTATTTCCATAATCAACTATTTCTTCTTTTAATATTACATCAAACAAATCATAATATTTAACATTTAATTTAATAATTCCCCATTTTGCATATAAATCTATAACTTTGCCATCTTCTTTAGATAGATTATATAGTTGTTGTTCATCTGTATATATAACATTACCATTTTCTTCAGTTGACCAACCAAGAAAATTATATCCTTCTCTTGTAAAACTATTTTTTTTTAAATTAAATCTATTATTATATTTAACCTTTGTATTATCCATCATTCCATTTCCACCATTAGAATGATAAACAATAGAATAAGAAATAGGTTTATAGTTTGCTGTTAATTCTATATTATCAATAGTTCCTTTTGGTATTTCAAAATCTTTCTTAAAGGTATCGTCTTCATTTATAGTCCATCCAAGGAAAATATATCCTTCTTTATTTGGATTAGGCATTTTAAATGTTTCAGTTTCTACATCAAATGATTCTTTAACATCTTCTATTGTTCCACCAACTAAATTATAAGTAATATCATATTTTATTGTGTTCCAATTAGCATTAATTGTTACATCATTAAATTCATTAAAAACTGTATTTTCCGAAACATCTTTATTGCTATTATCAGTCCAACCTACAAATTCATATCCATCCTTAGTTACTAAAGGCAATTCTCCATATTTAGAATCATAATTAACTATTTTAGAATTAACCTCTTCGTTCGCACCATTTGTATTAAATATTAATTGATATGAATTGGGGATATAATTAGCAATTAAATCTATGTTACCAATTGTTCCTTTTTTTATCTCATAATCTTTATTTAAATTTTCATCTGTTTTATTAGACCACCCTAGAAATGTATAACCCTTTTTACTAGGAGTTGGAATTTTATAAGAATCATTTTCAATAGTATAAGTTGAAGGAACATCTTCTTCAAATGTTCCTCCACTTAAATCATAAGATATTTCATAATCATTAATATTATAAAGTGCTGTTATTTTTAGATTATCATTAACTGTTTTTATATCATTATCCCATTTTAAAAATGTATATCCTTTTCTTTCAGGATCATCTGGAACAATTATACTATCTCCATAATCATATCTATCTTTATGAATGGTTGAGCCATCATAATCTAAAAATTCCACATCAAATGATTCAATATGCCACATTGCATATAGAACTACTTTATCATTATTTTTTGTAGATAAATTAAATACTTCCATCTCATCTAGGTATATAGGTTCTCCATCCTTTTCAGTTGACCAACCAGTAAATCTATATCCTTCTTTACTTAATGTACTTTTTGGTAAATTACATACTTCATTTCCAATGCAAACAATTTTTTCCATTGTTCCAACCCCACCATTAGAATCAAAAACTATTGTATATTTTATTCCTTCAGCTTTTTCTACTTTATCCCTTTTAGGAACATATTTATATGGATCATCTTCTTGCTTTTTATCCGTTTTTGGTTCTTCTTTAGAGTTGTTATCTGGTATTACTTCCTCTTGATTATTATTTATTGGTTTATTTTCAGGTATATCTTTTTTACAATTTAAGCATAAAAATAATATTAGAAAAAGCAATAATAAAAACAATAATATTAAAAACGGTGTACGGGTTTTCAATAATACATATTTATTATCCCCTACCCATATATACCCTTTTTTAAATCCAAAAATTCTTTCTTTTATAATATATTCATTATCATTAAAATATAATAAATCCAACTCTTTATTATCAGAGTCGGATTTATATTTTTTTAACTTAGTTTTACCAATGATAATATTATCCTTATTTTTATTAAATTCTTTCTTTTTTATATAAGGAACTTCTTTATAATATTTTGAACTTTCATGATTATTAACAATATATTTATTACTCATAAATTGCTCCTTTCATGGTTTTTACTTTCTTCTTTTCTTTTTATTTAATGATATTAGAATTGCTGCTATACCTGCAAAAGAAAGACCACCAATAGTTAAATATAAAGTCATATTGTCATCATATCCTGTTTGAACACCATTATTTTCTTGAATAACAGGTAGTAGTGTATCTTGATATTTTATACTATAAAGTAAATCTTCATTTGTTTCTACTAGCTTATCATTGATAAATAATCCTTCATCATTTAGTTTTATACGAACAATCTCAGATGACATAGAATATCCTTCAGGGGCTTCATATTCACTGGCAAACCATTCACCATAATAAATTGGTATTAAAGTTGTTCCATCTTCAATGTTAGCATGATATATATCTAATACTTCTTTGCATGCTTCATCTTTACATAATCTAAATGAAAAGTCTTTACTAATTATATTTTCTAAGGTTTTATCGTCAACCTTATTAATTAAAACATAATTTTTTATTGGCTCGTTATATACCTTTTCTGAATTTGATATTTTTTCAATATTTTGACCTTTATATTTTGTATCTACTGCAAGTTTTTCGTTGTTTTTATAATATCCATTCAATTCTTGTTCTTCTAAAATTTCAAAATAAATTTCATCATCAAATGAAAGTGGAAGATCAGCATTAAATACATATCTACCATTTGCATCAGTTTTGCCTTCTTCTATTAATTCTCCGGCTTTAACTAACACTTTTCCATCATAAGATAATATATCTTTAGTTGATTTCAAGTTAAAAATAACACCTTCTAGTGCTATATCTCTATCTGAATCTAATTTAGTTAAATCTGCTTCGACTTTTTGTCTTTTATTAGTAATAGAAAGTGTTTTCATTACTACTTCAGTTTCATTATCTTTAAATTCTAAATTAATATTATATTTCTTTGTATCAATAATCATTCCTTGTGGTGCTTTATATTCATAAGCTATATAATGTCCTAGAGGAAGTAAATTAGATAGAGTATATTCTTCGCTAGTAGTAGTAACTATATCAACTATTTCTCCTTTTTTATAGATAACTGAACCATCTGCTGGATCAATTATATCCTCATCAGCTTGAATATAAACTACCATTCCTTCTAAACTTTTTTCTTCATAGATAAATTTGATATTACCATTTTCATCTTTTTCAATATTTGTTAATACTTCTCCTCTTTTAGAAACTTTAACTTGTCCTTTAACAGCTTGATCATACATTGTAACTGTTAATATTGGATCACCGTCTTTATCCACTTCTACAATATTAGCATTTGTTACTTTAAAATTTTGACCTTCTGTATTAATAACATATAAATCAGGACTTTCAATTTCTTCAAGAATCCAATTTCCAGCCTTAACTTCTAATGGAAGTTGGAAGAAACCTTTATCTGAAGTTTTCCAAGTATCATAGGTTTTATCAGCAACCTTTTGTGTTAAATATTCTCCAGTATCAGCATTTTTAATTTTAAAAGAAGTATTAGACATAGTTATTAGTTTACCAGTATCTTTATCTCTTTTAACTAATTTTAAATAAGAAGTAAAATTACGATTGTTAATTATATATTTTATTGTATCTTGATTTTCCCTAGCCACTTTAAATTCCCAAGTATTTTTTACCATATCTGTATCAATTTTACCTTTTACTTGTTTTACTACAAAAGTTCCATATGCAAGTTTTCTACTTTTAGCATACCCTTTGTTAGAAGTAATTAGTTTATCATATTCCTTTTCTGTAAATTCATTTCTATGATTCCATGCTTCATCTATACTTCCATATTTCTCTACATATTTTTTAGCTACAACTAAAAACTCTGCTCCTTCTTCTTTTTCAACTATCTCAGATTCATCACCTGAAGTAATAACTTTTTCTAATTCAAAATCTCCTACAATTACATTTTCTTTTGATGTTGTTTTATTAGTTACAACTTTCACATTTTGATTTGCATAAGTTAAACTAAATTTATGAACTGTTGGATCAACGGAGAATCCAATTCCAGCTGTTAGTTCACGCCACTCATAATCGCCAAGATATAAATTTTCCACCTTTGCTTCACTATTTGCAATGCGAACTCTAGTTATTTCAGTTCCTTTAGTATAAATTACTGAATTATCTGCTGGATCTAAAATATCAGAACTAGCATATAATCCATACACAGCACCATCTATTTCAGACTCATTTTGTGCATATTTTACATCTGCATCTTCCTTAAATAAATAAGCAGTTCCTCTAACTCTTTCATTAGTTAAACTAACTTTTACACTGCCACTTCCTGTTGCTTTATCACTTACAGTTGGATTATCTGGATTTAACCAATATTTTGTTTTAGTCTTTGTTTCAATAACTGTAAATGTATGAGTTTGTGATGCTTTTTGTGTTGCTGCTTTTTGTGCTTCAGCATCTGCTGCTGCCTGTGCCTCTAATCTACTATGATATACACCTCTTTGATCTACTTCGGCTTTTCCAGCATCTTCTAAATCATCCCAGTTTGTTACAAAGGTTTTAGGTGAAGATGTAGAAGAATGTGTAACTATTGATGTTGATACTGCATTACCACTTGTATCAGTGACTCCAGATGAAAATTTAACGCCATCTCTATAAAAATCAACTTCTACTCCAGATAGTGGTTTATTGGTTTCAACATCCGTTTTATGGAAAGTTATCTCTACTCTTTCATCTGCTGTTTTAGTAGAACTTAATGTATCATATACAGGTTCTACCTCAATTAATCTAAATACAGAGATATAATCCATAGAATTTACATGTGGTGGTATATTAAGTGGCATAATACTATATTCTGTATCATTTAATGATGAAACATTGATAGTTGATACATTAGTAGCCATAACATAATCTTTTATGCCTGTAGTTCCAGCACCATAATTAGCAATAGTTTTTCCATAAATGTGCATAAAACCTACATGACCATCACCTGTATATGAAGCTTTATCTTCTGGTCTTTGAATAATTAAATCGCCATTTTTAAATAAATGAGCATTTTCTTCTATATCTTTAATATATCCTTGCCAAATTAATTTTGCATCTTCAGGATGATTCATTGCGTTTCTATACATTGCAGCTGGAGAATACCTTGCACCTGTACCTTCAGGTTGTTTAGTATCAATATTGTAAGGATGAGTTCCAACTACTGATGTTCCAATACCTAATTTATTTAATGTACGAGTAACTAATCCTGTACAAGTTCCTACCTCCCAATATCCCCAACTACTATAATTTTGAGCCACTTCAATAATCTTATCACCAGATACATTTGAAAGTGCATGAACTTCAGTTATAAATGGTGTAATGGGAATTGAAGCAAGAAAAATACCTACTGCCATAACTGCATTTAAAAATTTTTTTAACTTCATACCAAATTTCTTCTTCACAATATTCTCCTTTCATAAATTGGTACTGCTTAAAAACATTTTAAATTTATCTCTCATCCCCTTTCTTTATAAACAAAAAACAGAGAAAAAGCACAAAAAAAATAGACACAGAATTATGTCTATTTATTCCTCTTTATAATTTCTCTATAATACCATATTAGCACATTTTTTTAGGACAGTCAACGGACAAAGTGAATTTTTTGAACAATTAGTAATTTTTAAACAATCAAATCGTCTTATTTACAAATATTTTCATTCATCTCAATTTCCTTATCTACATAAATTTTTTTTGAAGTTTTACAGTAAAGTACATCAAAGTCGTTTCCATGATATAAAACATCATTATTATAACTATATATATTAAATTTCCCTTTTTCTGCCTGATATTCTAAAAACTGCAAAAAATCAGAAATTTCTAACCAACCATATGATAAAATTTGATCAAAATATATCATTTTCCCCATACCATTTTCTATTGCTAAATTTCCGAAACAATTATAGTTAATAGTATAGTCTTTAATACTAAAAGAATCTGGAATATAACAGTAGCCTGTATCATTAATAGGCAATATTTTATATTTTAACTTTTTATAATCAACAATTTTTCCACAAAAATTATTATCAACTTTCCCAACCTTATAATTGATTATAATTTTATTATAAAAACCTTTTCTTTCGAAGTTATATGACAATATTGAATAATTATTCTTCTCATTATAATAAATAGTATCGGACAAATTACAATTATATTTTTCATATTCTTCAAAAATTTTTTCTAATTCATTCTGAATAATATATTTACTTCTAAATGTCTTCAATACAATGTAATTTTCTTTCTTTTCTACCACCTTAGAAAAAATCGGAATGTTTATTTCAACGGAATCTGAAATATATACTTTGCTACCAAATGGATAAAATTTTAAAATCAAGAAAAATAAACATACTAAAAATAATAGCAGTATAAAAATTTTAATAGTAATTTTTTTCATTATTTGTTCTCCCTTTTCCAATTTATATAAGTGTTTATTTTAATTTTAAGCTTACTATTAATCATATTATACTATTTCACAAAAAAATTGCAAGATTGATTACAAATGATAATCTTGCAATTTAAAATTATTTATTTAATATATCATTATATATGTTATCTAATAAACTACCTAAATCAGAGTTGTTAGTTAAAACGGAATCAGATTCTATCAAATCTTTCGAAGAAGTACTTTGCTTTTCTATTATTTCTTTTTCTAATTTTTCCAATTCTGCTGTTTCTTGCTTTCTTTGAACCGAATAACTATTAAATGAAGCAACTTCTGTTTTATTTTCAGGAATAAATTCTATTTCAATATTATTTATATATCCATAGTCAATAATATACATAACTTGCCATTCACCAGGTTTATTAACATCAGAAGACTTTTGCGTTTTATATTCTAAAGATGGTGCTTTAATATACTCGCCTGGATTACTTTTCATTTGCGAATTTATTGTTCTGTTAAATAAATCAACTAAATAACTTTTACTTATTTTTGTAACATTTAATGTATCTAAGTCATTCAATGTGATTTCTCTTACAAATTTTTTGTTATTGAAAAAATTGTTAATTTCCTTTATTTCATCTCTGAATTTTTCTGAAGTAGATAATGTTGCATACTTCGATGGTATTCTTTCAATCTCTTCGCCTGTTTCCATATTCTTATATGATATATAATATTCTGTACCTTCTGGCTTATGTTTTAAATTATAACCATCAAAGATATAATTAATAGTTTGGTCCTCATCTGCATAAATTATCTCAAAGCCATATACCCATCCATCTTCTAGTTCATCAAAAACACTGCGTTCTGTATATCCTAATTCACTATCTACTATAAGTTTTTTATTATTTGATTGAGCATGAACAGTAAGTATACCTATTAGTAAAACAACTATACATATACAAATTACTACAATTCCACTTTTTTTCATTCTTTCACCTCCATTTTTATAAAATTACATATTGTATTATTAATTCATACAAATTCCATAATAGAATAATCCCTGTGGAATAGGAGTACCACCTGTCGTTCCAGAAATTGAGAAATTCATATATAATTCACAAGTTTGATCTCCTTCACTATCAATATTTCCAGGAGTAATTGTTTTATTAAGCTGAAAATCTGTTAATACCCTTCCAGTAAAAAAACCAATGTAATATTTAACTCTTTCATCTGGTTCATATGCTGGAGGATCATCTTCCATCAAATACCCATGTACAATTGTTCCAGAACTTGGTGTATACCAATTTGGTAAACTTCCAAAGTTGGAAAAATAAACGGCAGTATTGACTCCTTTACAGGCACTTGCTGTTGTTTTTAAGCTTACAATATGACCTCTATTCTCTGCATAACCTTGTGGTATTTGAGGAGCTTGTAATCCCCATTCGCACTCTCTTGCATAAACATTAAAATTTCCTGCAAAAAATAGTCCAACTAGAAAAACACCAAACATTATAATCTTTTTTCTCATATCATCACCTCCTTCTTAATATATTCTATCAATGCTATAAGCAATTAATAGTCTTTAATAATCTTCAGATGCAACAATATTATTATATAAAAAAGCAGTAGCTTCCAATCACAACAATAACTCGCTGCAACGATGAAAGATACTGCATATTCATCACTATATTTCTCATCATCATAATATCATATATTCTGATAAAAGAAAATAGCAAATAGACAAATTATTACTTTTTTTTACACTTTTTTATTATTATTAATTCTTTTAATGTAAGAAATACCAAACAAATTAAATTAAAGCAAACTATTACAATGGCTATCTTTATAAAATTATATTTTAATTGTTCTTTTATTGATAAGTGAGTTTTTGCATTTATTTTTAAAAAATAATTTTCAAATTCATCATCACTTGTGTACATATTGGATATTTTATATGGTAATTCTGTCCTAAAATTTAATCTAACTTTATTATCAGATTCAAAAAATAAAATACACACTGTTTTTCCATTGCTATATATAATTATTCTTCGATTTTCTAATATTAGATTAGATTGAATTTCTACTCCATTTTCCTTTAAAAATAGAACTAAATTTTCTATAGAATCATATTTAGCAAATACTGATACTTCTCCAATGGCACGCTTACGAAGGTCATTTTTATTTATTTGAATAATCGCATCATCATAAAAAGACAAATAATTATTATTTACATTTAAAGAATCCAAAAAGAGAGAATCTAAATCAGATACTTTTATTTTATCATTATATTGATAAATTCTAATTTCCCCACTTTTATAGTTGTATTCTTTTTTTAACAAAAATATCCAACAAAAATATAATGTAAGAAAAATAATTATACTCAATATAATAACAGCAATATATTTTTTTGAAAAGTTTAACATAATTGCTCACCACTAATATTATACCATAAAAAATAGTTAATTGATTAATTTAATCAATTAACTATCCTTAGTTATATTTTATCTTCCTTCTACATATTCCTTGAATATAAATGATTTAAATGCATCTATTGCTGCATCAATATATTTTTGTTCAGCTTTACTTAATGTTCTCTTTAACTGTTTTATAGGAGTTTCATCAGAATTTATTAACTCACAAAGATCAATGAAATGAGATGTTGACATATAATTTAAAAATCTGCTTGCTCTTTTCTCATACTCATATTTATGAGTTTCTAATGATGATAAAACATAATAAAAGTAAAACGCTTCTGGCAGAGTATACCCTTTAAATTTAATCATATGGTATAAATTATATGCATCAATATCATCAATATAATCTTGAAGGTTAAAATGTGCTTCGTTTGGGGTACAAATATTATCTTTCGCCCATTTAACATAATCAGTAGTTAATCCATCTTTCACGGCTTTTTGAATTGAATCTGCATACGAAATTGTATCTCCTGCCCATCCAGAGTAACAATCAACTAATTCATCGAAACCTCTTAAATCATCATTTCCAATTTGGTATAGCAACGAATTTAGAGTAGCTGCCAAGTGTGGTAAATCATGTGATGTAGTAGGATTTACAGATGAATCCACAAAATCAAAATTCAAATTATATAATTTGCTGTCTACTAAATTACAATATCCTTTGTCTATAGTACCAGCTACAATTTCCCACTTAATAATTGAGGCATCTCCCGATAATGAATCACCACAAAAAATAGATGTATCACCATAGCGTCCCTTTCTGAGATATTGTAAAACTAATAAATTACTTTTTTCTTCATTGTTATTAGTATAATCTAATGCTAAATTATACATATCAACTAAATTATAATATACCTTCCCATAATCCTTTAAATATAAATCACCTATTAATCCAAGATCCCTACCAGACATTGCATCTTTATCAATTTCAATCTTACCATCTCCAGATCCAACAGTAACGGTTGCAAATTGGTCAAATGCCCAATTATCTGGAATAGGAAATCCTAAATTTCCACTAAATCCTGTTGACATATCACTAACAAAACTGTATTTTGCTAAGCCTTTATTACTAACTCTCGTACAAACATTTCTTGTTCCATATATACTAACAGGGTATTTATTATTATACTTACTTTTCATTATATTATTTATTGTTGTAAAATATGGAATAATATTAGAGGTTATTTCTGTATCTAAAGGATCACAATCGACTGCAAAATAAATACTAGTATCACTAGGCATACCTAGTGCATTTGCATGTTCAAAAGCACTGTCTACATCTTTTACTGCATTTGCAGTTGTAAAATATGAAACCTTGTTAGCACTTGATTGATGAATTGGGAAAATATATAATCCTGCGTCAGCAGCAATTTGCAATTCTTTTTTTGTTAATGCTTTACTTGCTCCACTTGCAATATATCCAGATAAGTATCTTCCAACTCGAAGATAACCATTATCATACAAAGTTTTTGCTTTTGCTGGTGTTAAAATAGTAGCACAATCACATGCACTAGCACTTCTATCTGTATCTCCACAGCTAATTAATAGAGATAACCATGTTGTATAATCTATTTTCCCAGTCGCTAAAATAGAGTACTTAGTTTGAAAACTTGTTATAGTATTTTCGTCTAAATTAGATGTTAATTCTCCTGAACCAAATCCATTAAAATATAATGCTATATTTGCTAAAGTTTTAAATTTATTTAAACTAGCAGTTGAATATGCTTGTCCCTTATAACTAGTTCCTGATGATGATCCAGTTACTGATAATGTTGGTAGACAACGCTTTGTAGATGGTCCACAGTTACCATTAGCTACTGAAGTAGGCATACACTCTTCTGCCTGAATTGCATATATCAATGCTTGACTTGTTCTACGAGAATATACTCCATCACAAGGTCTAATTCCAATATATGCTTCATAATTTCTATTTAGATATCTTTGCATACTAATAATATTTTGAGTTCTTGTTGATGTATCATAAGAATAAAAATAATCCATTGATAATAATGCTTTCATTATATTCAATGTTACTGTCGAACTTGTATCTGTTAATCCTGCATCTGCTTTTAATTTCTTTATTGCGCCACCTGTTCCTCCGTAAAAATTACAGGTAGGTGTGTTAGCACCTATTGCATATCCTTTGCATAATAGTGCTCCTTGGATGATTCCATAAATGTTCTTCTTTGTTTTATCATCTGATGATTGTTGCTGTACACCATTAGGATATTGAGTTTTAAATGCTTTTTGTGTTCCATTTCCAAAATTATCAGCTGTTGATTGAATTCCTAATTCAATTTGTAATGCTCTTGTTAAAGCATAAATGGTAGCCCATCCTGTTTTACCATTTTCTGTAACAGTATTAAATCTACTGTCATTTCCATAAGTATCATTTAACCATTTTTGTGTATAAAATACATATGGATCTCCTACTACTTCATTATTTGCCATTTTTTTCATCTCCTTAAATATTAAATTTTTAATGCAAATTTTTAGTACATCTAAGCTTTCCAAATTTTTAATTACATTTTTAAAAGATTTAATACTAATTTAATCGTCAGTATGATTTACAAATGATTCTCTAACTTTTATCAAAACTTCATAATAATTTATCTCGTTAATTCTTTTTACATTATATAATAATAACTCAGTTATAATATCTGCTGCCTCATTTAAATATAATCTTACATCAATCTCTACATCGTTCTCATTTAATTCATGTGGTATACTATATTTTAATAATTTTTCTTTAGTATTAATTGATAATTCTCTAGCTGTTGCATCATTATTTTCATCCACATTTTTTGTTAAAATACCTATAAGAGTGTTATATTCTTTCTTTGTAAGAATTAACTTAATTGGTGGTACTCTTTTTACATATGCCATTTTTTCATCTCCGTTCTTTTATTTTCTTAACCTATTTACAACCACTTTAACATTTTCTTTTTTTAAGCAATTTAAATTCAAATTGTTTAAATCTACTTTATTGATAAAATCGGTAATCATTTGTCTTGCACTTTTTTTGTTTTTTGCATTTACTTCAAAAGAAAGTGATTTTAGTTGATTTATTTCTACTGTAAATTTTTTCATTATGATTTTGACTATTAAACACTAAATCTTTTAAAATTAGCTTATAAAATTTTTGGATAGCAAGTGAAAGAGTATTATATCCCTTTCACTTGTTTCCTAACTTAAATATGTTTTGTGTAGTCTAATTTTTAAATTTTTTTGATAATTTTTGAATTGCAATATCTATACTAAATTTTACTGCTCTTTTTGTGCATCCTTCTTCTATTGCTATTTTTTCATATGTTTTGTGTTCTATATAATACTTTTTTAATCTATTTTTTTGTATAGTTGGTAATTCTTCTATAAAAATGTTTAATAGTTCTACCATTAATTTAGTTTCAATATTGTCTTCTATTGATATATCTTTATTAAAAGATCTTTTATATAAAGTTTCTTCATAAAGTTCTGAGTGCTCAATATGATTATCATATTCATTCATTTCAGATAAATCTTCTAATTCAAACTTATTGAACTCTTTATATAACAATTCATTTATTTCAATCACTTGAATAATGTTATTCACATCTTTAAATGAAATAGTATAAGTCTTTTTTATTTCATCAAATCCAAGTGTATACGGATTATCCTTACTTTTTCTTCTTTTTGGGAACTTACCCATAATTTCTTCCTCCTATCAATTTAAATTTTTTATTAAATTGATAGGAACGGGAGGACTTCTTGCCCTAAGAAAAAGTATTTTTATAAATTGAAAAAGACTATATTTCTTATTAGCCTTTAGAGCAAAGAATATAGTCTTTTTATGATTTAATATACTATCTTTTCTTACTAAAAAATATGTATAATACTTTTCTAGTTCCATAATAATCGCTCCATAAAAGCAATTCATATAAAGCAAAAAATAAATACTACACAATTTTTTTGCATATATAAACTAGTATCTACAGTAAGAATAGAAAGTGTATTATACTACTTTTTACTTCTTACTACTTAACTAGTTTCTTTTTATTATTATTTCACCATCACATTTCTTAATATAAATACTTGGCATTTTTGCCTTGCTATCATAGATATTATACAATAAAATTCGACTTTTTTATACACTGCTAAAGTATTAGCAACATTATTTATGCTTTGATTCTTCACTTTTTACTATTTCTTTATCATTTTCATTTTGATCTTTATTTAATTTTTCAAGTGATTTATATAAAATATTAGGAACTTTGATTCCCATAGCACTACTATTTTCTAAAATTGATAACATTTCGTTAAAAATAAATGAATATATAATTAAAGCTCTTAAACCTCCGTTTACTTCCAATAAATTGTCTAATATTACTGCTACTGCAACAACACATAAGTATACTGCTTTTTTTATAATTCCTTTACCTCCTATACTGCTATTAACCTTTTTTGTAATAAATGCTCTACTTACACCTGTTATATAATCTATAAACATTAAAGACAATAAAGTTTTTAACATAAAATCAAAACTTCCAAATAGAAAAAGCAAAAAATATAACAAAAAACTAATTATTTTATCAAGAACTTGTTTCATTTTCTTCCCCTCTCTTTATAAAATTGACTTAAAACATCTACTCTTTAACAAATATAAAAAAGGTGTTAATCAATATAAAAAATTATATACTAATTAACACCGAATAAATTACCGTAATTATAAATTTTTTTTACTAGTATTTCAATATTTGACCTATTTTAATTAAATCAGGATCATTACCTATAATGTCTCTATTTAATTCATATAATTTTTCCCATGTTGTTCCAAATTTTTTAGCTATTTTTATTAGAGTATCATCTTTTTTTACTATGTAAAAATTTGTCCGTTTTAGCTCTTTATTTTTTATTTCATTTACTATCTTTTGAACATCACTTGCATTATATCCCATATTAGTAAGTTTATCAATTCTAGTCTTTCCATTACCATATTTCCCTGCAATTACTTCATAAGCAATTTTTATTAAATCCATTTTAGATGTCTCAGAATGATTAATGTTATTTAACTGGTAATCATAATTATGTGGATCTTCATAGTCTCCACCATTACTATTTTTCATTCCTAAATGTAAATGAATTCCTGTAGCCATACCAGTTGAACCTGTATAGCCAAGTAATAATCCCTCATGAACTTCTTGCCCCGTTTTTACACAAATACTATCTAAATGGTAGTGCAAAATTTTTTTATTGATTCTTGGATAATTTACCCATATATATTTAGCTCCATCAGAAGCGATTCCACAAGATAAAATTTTGCCATTTTCTAAAGCATATTGTCCCCACTTTTCTCCATTAGTTCCATAATCGCATCCATTATGAAAGCTGGTGGTTATACCTTTTTTAGTTTTAATTGGATTTCTACTTCCAAAAGGTGAAGTTACATACCAATCATTTCTTTTAAATATTTTAGTTACAAGTTTAATTTTAATCACCATCCTCGCCTATAAATAAAATAAAGAAAATGCATATCAAGCATTTTCTTTATTAATCATGATAATAGTTTTAGTTTGGTATTTTATTATTGACATTTATAACTATTTCTAGAACATTTGACAACTTCAATTGAACTAGAAATACTAGTACTTCCATTATAATATATATAATCATCATCTACATAGGAATATTTATTAGTAATATCATAATTCCTTAAATCATAATGTTTAAAATCTGTATATTGATTGTTATTTTCACATCCACATACACATAATATCAAAAGTAAAAGTATAATTATATTTTCAGCTTAATCACCAAAACTATTATATCATATTATATTATACTTGATAATATCTAATGATAGTTTTCTAATACCAAGCTCTTTCATATCCTTGACTAGCGTACTCAATTCCAATAATTGCATAACCAGAAAAACTAGTAAATGAAATACTACCTTTTTTCTTAATTCCATCTATACGATTTGTCCATGGTCTTGTGTACCCTGGATTAATAAAATTACCTCTATTTATTTTTATATAATCACCTTTATTAAGCATCCCTACATAAGACCATTGGGCATTAAAATAAGGGACTAGTTTATTAATATAGATTTCTCTTGATGGTGTATCTTTCCATTTATGCAGTATATATTCATCAGAAGCTTGATCATATTCTACACAAGTGAATGGTTCATAACCTACCAATATTTATGCTTTTACTGCTTCATCATCAGTAGGATTTAAAGTCATACTAGGTAAAACATACTGTTCTCTTATATAACCTATTTTAACATCTTTACCATCATTAAACACAACTCTATGAACATTATCCATACTAGGGCTACTAACCAGATATCTAACATAGAAATCATGAGGTTGAATATAACCTATTATATTCCCTGTAGGTTCGTACATTGTATACATATGGATCTCCTGTTGCTGCTTTTGTTAGAATATTAAAAAATTGCTTAAATATTAAATTTTTTATCTAATATATAGAAAGATTTAAAATACCGTATTCAAGTCCGTTTCAATCATAATATCAAATAAAATGATTGACAATTGAACACAATAGATATAAATACCATATTTTATTTATAGTCCGGACATATAAAATAAATATTAGGTA
Organism: uncultured Bacilli bacterium; assembly: GCA_934177995.1. Taxonomy (GTDB): domain Bacteria; phylum Bacillota_I; class Bacilli_A; order RF39; family UBA660; genus Onthousia. The sequence continues at coordinate 34,795 of CAKPPW010000002.1, read as the reverse complement.
ATAAAAAAGTGTTAACTATAAAAAACCAACCAAGGTCTATATATAATTAACACCGAAAATACACCGTATTCATTTGTCATAATAATATTAACATTTAATCAAATATTAGTCAATATATTTTTTTAATTTAATTTTTGAAATATATTATTTTCTATTGCTGCTTTATTTGATGATATTACTCTATTTTACTAGAATCTGATATCCAATCAGAATTTATATTGGCTGATATTCCATCAACTATCTCTAAATGATTATAATTATTTGTATCTACTTTAATAAAAAAATAAAATGGAATATTATTTGATAAGCTATAAGATTTATCTTTAGCAAGATTATCACAACTATAAGTACCATCTTTACATTCTGAATTATAATTAACCCTTATATAAAGAATATTGCTTTGAGATTTATAATATCCATATAATTGCAAGCTCTCTAGTTCAATTTTTTTTAAATTAGAATGGTCAAAATAATCTGAACTATCAATTTTTTTATAAGCTGCATCTACTATTTTTTGTTCCTTTTTATTAAATTTTTCATTTGTATCCAAGTTATTACTTTCCATTTTATTTATTGGTTTTTTGAATAAAACAATTAATGATGATACTATTATCAAAAATAAAATTGATAATAGTATCCAAATTTTTCGAGTTTTTTTTAATCCATGCATATTGTATATCTAAACATATCGCTGTCAAGGTATTCAAAATTATTATGTGCTAACGGCTCTTTTAATCTAAATTTCATATACAACTCACAAGTTTGATCTCCAGCACTATCTAAATTACCATCAAATTTTTGTTGTAAAGTCCAGTTCATTAAACTATAACCTGAATTGTAACCAAAATATAGTTTAGCTTTATCATCTGGATTAGGATCTTTATCTTTTTCCATTAAATAAGCCTCTATGGTAAAATTAAAAGTGGATAAATAATTACCATTACTAAAATAAACATACATATTATCAGCTAGACATGATGATGCTGACGTCTTAAAATTTATTACTTGTCCATAAGCCCAATTTCCATTATAGTATATTGGTGGTGATGGCATCCCATACTCACAAGTCTTAGCTTCAACTGCAAACGGCATAAAAACTGCCATACACAAAATTATAAATACTACTTTTTTCATAATTAACATTCCTCCATTTCTACATCCGAATACATAAATAAATTAAAATAAACTATTGTTATTAATCACCTGTTATTAATCACCCTTTCCTCACTATATTATACAAATACATTATAGCATAAATATTTAACTATTTTTGATTATTTTTTTAAAATAGTATATTCCATTTGTTCTTCTACACTTTCTAAACTATCTAATTCATATATTTTACTTAAATCTGCACTTATTTTAAGATATCTTTCATTCTTATCATCAAAATAACTTACATATATATTTTCTTTGTTAGCACCATGGACATTAACAATAGATTTTATTTTTTTATTATCTATTATTACAGGTGTTTCTTTTTCAGAAGATAATTTAAATCCTATAATTCTAAAATTTTTTTCTTGATCTTGATTAAAGATGTATATATAATTTGAAGTCCCCAATATAATATCTCCTTTTTTATAATACAATGAATCTATTGAAAAAAACAATTGATATTCCTCAGTTTGTTCTCCTTGTTTTAAAATGCTTAATGAGCCATCTTTAACCCCCGTATAAGTATTTTCATACAAAATTGCATAGTTCAACCAACGCTGGCCATTATTAGAGTCTATATATGTAGGATGATAAGAATAGCCCGTTTCTTTTTTACTACACCCAGATAAAAATAAAATTAAAAACAAAAAAACAATTAATATATATTTTTTTACCATTAAATTGTCACCTTCCACATATAATTTAAGTAAATAAATTTATCTATTTTATTATATCATAAAAATTATCATTTATTCGTGCTTTTACATTACTTTTTTTTCATAATGATAAATATAATATAGTAGGAGGTGAAAGAATGAAAAAATTATTAATGCCGTTATTTGTTTTTGGAATAGCTGTTTTATCTCTTTTTGGGGCAACAAAAGTTTCTGCTGCTGAATATAAATCAACATTAAATATGCCAGCTAATTCAAATCATATCGGTTCCTATAGATGGTTTGACACAAAAAATTTTATCATAGATATTTCTATGGACGCTCATACAGATTGCACATCTAATAGAGAAAAACTTTTATGGGTTACATTACACTACAGTCCAACCACTCAAGTATCTGGTAAAATGATGAGTACAGAATTATACCGATGCGTTAGAGCTAATATGGGAAAATTTAAAAATGGACGATATGCATATGGTTTCTCTACAAATTATACAGGTGGAAGACAATTTTGTGGAATTAAATCAAATAGTGTAATTATGACTCAAAACTAAGTAAAAAGAAAGAAGGTAAATAGTGATAGAGTTAATTAATGTACAAAAAAAATATTCATTTAAAAATAAATGCATAAACGCTTTAGATGATATTAATATTAAGTTTGAAGAAGGAAAATTGTATGGAATTATGGGTGAATCTGGAAGTGGAAAATCTACATTAATGCAAATAATTGGGCTTCTTATAGAACCAACAAGCGGAACATTAAAAATAGACGGACATAATACATCAAAATTATCAGAAAAAAATATAGCTAATCTTAGAAAAACGAAATTAGCATATATATTTCAATCTTTTAATTTGATTCCAACAATGAATGTCACAGAAAATGTAATTTTACCACTTTATACTAATAGAAATTTAACAAAAAAAGAAAAAGTTGAAAGAGTCAATAACTTATTGAATTCATTAGGAATAGAAAACAGGAATAAGCATTACCCAAATCAACTTTCGGGTGGAGAACAACAAAGAGTTGCAATTGCTCGTGCACTATGCAATAATCCAGAGATTATATTAGCTGACGAGCCCACAGCTTCTTTAGATAAAGAAAACACAATTAAAATTTTAAGTATATTAAAAAAACTCTCAAATCAAGATAAATGTGTGATCGTTATTTGTCATGATGACATCATTAAAGATTATGCTGATGAAATTATTTACCTAAAAAATGGAAGGACGGAGATTATAGATGAAATTAATTGATATGTTAAAAATAGAGATTAAAGAATTTTACAAAAATAAAGCAAATTATTTTAATATTATTTTTATTTCTATAGCTGTTTCAATCACAATATTTTGCTTAGTTTTTTCCAACAGTTTAAATAACTATTGGAATCAAAGCGTTAAAAAGATGGTGGATTATCGTACATTTTTTGTATATTATGATCCTGATGAGAAAACAGAAAAAGAAGCATTAGCAGAATTGCAATCATACAATACGATTGAATCTATATCTCCTTATACTTCCTACATAATAAATATGAGAATGTTTGAGGGACTTAATCATGATACTGAAATCAATTTATTTCTTTTTGGAGTACCAAAAGATACTATATCAATATCTAATGGGGAAAATATTGATAATTATAATTCCAGTGATAAAGTTATGGTATGTCCTGAAAATATATTCTATGAATATAAAAAAGAAAACAAAATAGAAAAAAAAGAAATAAATTTAAATAATCTTTTAGGAAAGCAATTTTCTTTAAAATTTATTGATGATGATACTAAAACAGAAAATTTTAGATTAATTGGAACTTATGATTCCTCTATGAGACAAGGAAAAGAAAATTTTTGTTATACAAATTCAGATATTGTAACAAATTTAAATTTGTATTATCAGCCAGAAGCATTTAAAGAAGAAGAAGGAATAATTTATCCTCTAGTAGTTAGACTTAAAAGCACAGATGATATTCATGAAACTTTAAAAAGGTTTGAAAAAAATCATTTTTATACAAATGGAGATCCCGTTGTAAAAATTGATACCACAATCGGGAATAAAATTTTGAATTTAATTACAACGATAGGTTTACTAGTGGGGATTATTTCAATCATAGTTATCATCTTAATATCAATAAAAAATCAATATAAGCGAAATAAAAAATACGCAATATTAAAAACACTTGGGTATAATCGAGTAGATATTATAAAATTACAATTCCTTGAATCATTTTTATGTATATTAGTAACTTTGTTTCTAACACTAATTATAACTCTCTTCTTAATTTTTGTTTTTCAAAACTGTTATTTGAATAACGAAGAAATGCTATATGGATTAAAATTAACAATTTCAAAATTAAATATAATACTAGGAATTTCATTCTGCATTATCATAAATGTCTTGTTATCACTGATATTTAATAATAAGCTTAAAAAAAATAATATTATGGAAGAACTAAAAAATTAAATGAATTCACTATTATTAAAAGAATTCATAAAATTAAGTAAAAGACAAATTATTTCATATATTATATTATCAGGTTTGTTCTTATCTATAATAGTAATTATTCAATCCTATGCTCAAATATCAAAGAATTTGATTCCTAAACTCCAAAATCGAGTTGAAAATAGAATAGTTTATACATCATTTAGTACCAAAGAAAATGAAGATCAATTTTATGAGATATTAAAAAATAAGGGCATAAAAAAAGTTTACTATTATATAGGAAGCATTAACATATATAACGAAAAATTAGGAAGTATAATGCTCACTCCGATTTTGCCAACTGAGGAAATCAGTATACAAAATGGAAAAGAATTTAATAACAAGAATAATGAAATTATTATACCTGAATCTTTATATAAAAATTTAAGTAAAGAAATTTTAAATTCTAATATTGTTCTATCAATAGAAGAAAAGAAAATAACTTGTAAAATTGTTGGCTTTTATAAAGAGAGAGATTCTAATCTTCAAAATAAAATTTATATTTCAGATAATATAATTAGAACCATTCAAAATAGTGAAAATGAATTTCTAATAAAAGTAAGCGAACAAAAACAAGTTGATGATTTAATAAATATATTTAAAAGCCATAATATCAATGCTACTCTTTTTGATAATAGTTATCAAACTGAGTTAAAGGAATATAATAGCCTGTTATCTATAATAACACCATTTATTTTTATAATTATTTTTCTTTTCATAATCAATTTATTCATATTTATAAATGATTTAATTAATGATAAAATATTAATAATAATTATACTAAAATTATCTGGTTATACAAATCTGTCAATAATTTGGAATGTATTTTTAGCTGTTACTTATCTTACTTATACCATTTTTATAATAGATAATATAGTAACTATCATTTTATTTAAATTGGCTAATTTAATATGGGGAGTTAATCTAATTTTCTTTATATACTATAGTTATTTTATATCTATTGCAATATGTATATTAATATTATTTATTACTTTGTACCTGATCTATAAAATTAAAAATACAAAAATATTAAGTAAATTATATACAAATTAATAATATTTAACTTATAAAAAAACACGGTGTTAGTTAATCGTGTTATTTTATTGTCCTAATGTATACTCTTCCAATTAAATAATCAAATAAAATGTTAGAAATATTAAAAGATAGATACTATTCTTTTGATGAATTATTAGATTACTATTAAAATTAAATAATAAATAAATTTGTTAATAATTCATCCTAAAAGAAGTTACAGCATACCACATTCCGTTTGCTTCATATACACTTACTGCCATTGCAACATTCTGTTCTCTAAGCATTGTTGCATTATGAGATGGACTGTTTTTCCATGCAGCAATAAAATCTGATCCTATTCCACCATAACCAATATTCTCACCAAATCCATATCCTGCTCCATCATGAGAATAGTTAATTGATATTTCTTTAGACCTTCTATCAGCTTCTGATTGAGCTTCAGAAGTAATTGGCAACTCAGATAAACCATTTTCTTCCCTATATATATTTATCTGGTTGGCAAAGGAATTAGAAATATCTCTACGATATTTAGGAGAACCAGAAGTATTGTTATTAGATATATTGTTAGATGGTTTATTTGATGGGGGTGTTGGCGATTTTGAATTATTTGTAGTTTGTTTCTTTTCAGGTGCTTTTGGTCGCTCTTCTATTTTCTTTTTTATTTTTAATATAAAATCTTTTGAAGTTATATTATCGTTTTCATCTTCAGCTACAACTTTTAATTTATATTCTCCAACTTTTTTAAGATCATATTCTCCTTCTATTAGAAGTTTTACTTTTGTTAAGTCTTCTGCTTTAAAATAAGTAGTTAAATCCAGTTTATCTTCTGTTTCTTCAATTTCTATGGTATCTTTAAATGAAGAAAATTCTGGTGCAATAGTATCTTTTACTTTAATTACAAAATCAACACTCTTCTTTTTGTAATCAATAGTTATTATATACTCACCTACTGGAACTAACTCTAATTCATCCATGATAAATAAATCATTATCCTTCTTTAATGATTCTGAAGATAGTTTATAATCTTTTATATTTTTATTAGCATCAGCATCTTTTAAATAATTAGATACATCAGAACTAATTTTTTCTCCTAATTCATAAATAAATTCTTCTTTTTTTAATTCTATTTTATATGTATTTTTATATACAATAAATAATCCTACTAAAAATATAATTAGTATTATAATAGGTATTACTATCTTTAAGCTACGCTTCATAATTTGCTCCTCCAAACTTCTATGTCCTTGTGGTAATGAATTACCACAATATTTAATTCTATTTAATCCCAGTAGAAATGATAAGTCCTTTCATAAATAAATTCCACTTGATTTGAATAAACAGCTAAATAGAAATATGCTCTGTTTTTATATCTTCTAAGTGTTCTTTCTGATATTTCAAGTTTATCAGAAATTTCTCTATCCGTATAGCCATATAAACATTTCATTCTCAAAAACTCTCTAATTGTTCTGTCTTCGTTTTGAATTCTAAAAATGCTTCTTATATAATTTGCTATCTGATCCTCATTCCAAGATAAACTTTTTAACAATCTATCAGATGAAGTTGAACCCGTGGAAGCTCCAGAGAATACAACTATACTTGCTGAATTAAAAGCTTTAGTATTTAGTTGTCTTAACCTTTTTTCAACTAAAGGTTGATATAATTCACAAATTTTCTTTCCTTTTATAACTGTTTTATCCATATCTATTTTTGATATAATTTCTTTATCAAAAATATTAATCATTATTCAGAATCCGTATTATCTTCTTCTGCATTGGATTCTTCTTCAGTTATTTTGCGAACATTTACTGCTTTTTGCTTTTCTTCGTCATAATCAAAAATTACTGAATCATTCTCATCCAAAGTTTTAAATCCTTTCATTTGTATATCTGAAAAATGTACATATATATCATTTTCTATTTCACTACATGAGAGAAATCCATATCCTTTCTCACTACTAAACCACTTAACATTACCTTTCATATTTACTTTTTCTTGCATACTTTGCTTTCTCCTTTTCTATTCTTATTAACATCTGTACTACCTACTGCCAAATCATATAAACTATCAATTCTTTTTATTAAAAAATCAATAGCAAATACTAATACTGCAATAATTACTGCTAAATAGAAACTTCTCATTAAACTGCCTAACATCACAAAATTATAAGTTAATAGTGAGCTGATTGGTAAAAATAATAATCCTTTAATCATTATTAAAACAATCTTTTTTAAAGAGTATTTCCTTTTTCTACTAACATATAGAACTACAAACAACGACATAATAAAAGTTATAATATAAGTATCATAGACAAACTTTTTAAAAGTATCTATGTTCATCAAAGCTATTCCCTCGCTGCAATACTTTAATCTATCAAATAGATAAAATATAGTATTTGTAGATAAACATAAACAATATAGAATAAATGATAATAGTAAAACATTTTCTATTACTTTTAAAATAAATGATAACTTATGATAATTACGCATTCTTTTATTATTACCTTCATTACACCAATACTTCCCTGAACTACTACTAAACAAGTCTTCATAAAACTGCTTTACCTTTGTTTTAATGTTTTTTCCTCCCTTTTTAAATCTCTAATGATACGGATAAAGCTTCATCTACTTTTTTCATAGTTTTTTCATCCAATGTTTTAATGTAAGAAATTATTTGCTTCTTTGAAATAGTTAAAATACATTCACACAAAACCATTTGATATGGAGTTATCACAACATGTACAGGCATATTAGTCTTTTTAATTTTTGTTGTTAACGGTACAACAATTAGTGTTGGCGAAAAAGTATTACCCTGATTGTTTTGAACAATTAAACAAGGTCTTATTCCGTTTTGAACATGATTGTAGGAATCATTTAATTCAGCTAAAAATATATCTCCTTTTTTAAAGTTTTTCATATATAATAACTTTTTACCAAACATTCTATCTCCAAAATATAATAAGCATCTAATGGGTATTTTACTCTTCGCTTATATCTATATTTATTTTCATATATTATTTTAAGAATACATGGATACCCTTCTTGTTTCAAAACTTCTATAATTTTTTCTCTACCGATTTTCTTGACTATATCTCTGCCACAACAACAATTGCCATATTTTCTTAAATGATGCAATATCCAATCAGGGATTTTACTATTTTCACTTGAAAACTTCATTTTGTTTCCCCTCTCGAATCTTTTAAATTATCCTTATTAAATCGAATTCAAATTGACTACCAACTTCAAAGAATTTTATTTCATCATCCCCATCAAATAAATAATAAACTTTGTTATTTATTACTTTAATGATAGTTAGAAAATATCCATGGTTATCAGATAAGGTATTATATATTTTATACCTTTCCTTCTCTTTGTAGTTTATTTAATCACCTCTCTTTTAGTTCACGATAGTAAACTATTTGATTAAAAATAAAATATATTACTACATTTAAATGCGAAAAGTTTATAATGACTTTTCAAAACACAATAACATCTACCACCTCCAACAAATTTAAAGCAGTTCACGATAGTAAACTCTTTATACTAAAATAATAACCTTTTATTTAATAAAAGTCAATAATTTATTTTTATTTTTTTTTATAAACAAAACTGTATAGAATATCTATACAGTTCGTACACATTTCAGTATTTTATGAATTTAATATTCTATCTAAAGCATCTAAAGTTTTATCTAAGGATTCTTCATCTTCAACTGAAATTGTACTCACAGTACCAATTATTTCTAATAGTCTTTCTAATTTTACTGCTGAAGAATTACAAAATAAAAGTTCTTTTTTCGTTTTATTGTAATCTGCTTCAATTTCCAAAATCTTTTTTACAACTTCTTCCATTACTTCATAAGGTATATCTTGCTTTTTTTCAAGATACTTTCCAATTTTTACTCCCAAAACTACTTCTACTTCTTTTACTGCATTTTTTTCTTCTTTAGTCATTTTATTTTTCCTTTCCAATTGGTACTGCTTCTTGTGATGCCTTCTCCCTCAACTGCTTTAGACATACTTCCAAGATCTGAATCACAGATTCATCATCCAATTGGCTTGTTGTACTTAATTCTATATTTTTATTTGCAACTAAAATTTTGATACAACTCATCTGTTTTGAAGACTGCCCCTTATTCAAAAATTTCACCTGTCTTTCTAATAGTCAGGATGAAAGTATCACCCATCTTACTATTTTCATTACTTTACTCCTCCACTTCAAATATATAGTTTAATACTATATAAAATATTTTATCATTATTTTCTTTTTGTGTCTACTGTCGTGAACTTTTTTAAGGCTTTATTTATGAATTAAGTTCACAATGGTAGACAATATTATAAAAAAATAGTACAATGTTAATGATATGATTATAACGAAAGGAGATAAAAATGACTAAAGAAGAAGCCATCAGGTTTATAATTTCTGATTATTGCAAAATTCATAAAATTACGCCTACACAGTTTGCAAGAGAAAGTGGAATTAGTAAAGCCTATATGAGTAAAATTATGAAAAAAAAGTATGGCAAAGTTGGTATTTCCATGACTTATACTGAATTAATAGCTAAAGGAATGAAAATGAATATGATTGATTTTCAAAAATTAATTGAACAGTATAAAGAAAAAAATAATAGCAACAATTATAACCACGATACTGATATTCTTATAGCTCAAATTAATAATGAACTATATAATCTATCAAAAGAAGACTTAGAAGTAATACATAGTATTATAGTGAATTCTGATTCTGAAAAATTAGATATTCTACATAATGTTTTGAAAAATATGAAATAACATATTTTTTTATTTTTTAATAATCTCTATCATAAATGTCGTTTTCCTCTTCAATTTCAAGGTACTTAAACCAACCAGTTTCTGTATCTATTTCTAATTTATCATTTATTCTTAATCTTTCAATGCAATTATTAATTGCTCCTTGAAAGAACCCAAACTTATTCTCTACTTTATTACCATTCTCATCAATAAAATGTCTTGAAACAACTATTGGTACAATATAATGTGTCATTTTAACTAAATCTTTATATAAATGCCCTTGTTGCAATAAATCCTCAAAAAGATTGTCGTAATTATATATATCAGTATCATACTCATCTATATAATTTTTTTCAATTAAATAAAGAGTTAAAGGATTTAATTCATCTAAATCGACAAATGGTAAATTTTCTTTAACTCTTTTAACTATTTGTTCTTTAGTATTTTGTTTATTAGTATTTATTTGGGTATCCTTTTCGGCATCTCCTTCAACGGTATTCCCTTTTTGGGTATCTGGATTATCATGTTGTTTTTCAACCTCTAATGGAATTTCACGAATAATATATTCATACTTATAATATCCTTTATCTCCTCTTGATTGTTGTATTTCTAAATAGCCATGTTCTTTAAGTTCATTAAGTATAGTTCTTATAGCTTTAATATTTTCTTTACTAACTGCTACTAATCCTTTCATAGAGTAATCCCAATCTTCAGGCAAACTTAACATGAATGATAATAGTCCTTTTGCTTTATAAGAAAGATTTCTATCTTGCAAATGATAATTACTCATAACTGTATAATTCTTTTGTTTCTCTATTTTAAATACTGCCATTATAATCACCCTTTCTTTTATTTTTAAACATTAAAAAAAGAACTGACTATTGTTCAGTTCCGTATTCGTATAATAACTATTGTTATCACGAAATTGATTCCGTAGGTTTTCTTGAAATAGTAATTTCTAAAGAGTCTGCATAATCCTCAAATTTACTAACTACTTCTTCTTCCATTTGAATTGTAACTCTTACATAAATATTATAAGTTGTTTCAATTGTACTATGTCCTAATCTTTTTGAAACGGCTTTTATATCTGCTCCTGCTTCAATTAATCTTGTTGCGTGTGTATCTCTAAAATCGTGAAATCTGCAAGGTATTCCTAACTCATAGTGAATTACTTTAAATGGATATTTGCAAGTATTATTTCCTTCAAATGCCCCATTATTTTTTATAAATACCAAATGTACTTCAGGTAAAGCAACATCAATTTCTGCACTGCAATCAACTATTTTAGTTTCTGGTTTATTTGTATATTGATTTAAAACTTCTTTTGCATAATGTTTGATATATGAATCCCCATATTGTTCTTTATATATTTCTTGCTCTTCTTTAAATTCTTTTAAGGCTGCTACTAATGTATCTCCAATATCAATTGTTCTATAGCTAGCTTTTGTTTTACATGGTCCAAAATACCAAACAGTAGTTCTTTGACCTTTGATAAGTCTGTGCTTTGTTCCACCTACTTGATTTTTTTCAACAATATTTTTATTTACAGTTAATTTCTTATTTTTCAAGTCAATATCTTCCCATGTCAGTCCAAATACTTCTGAAACTCTCAGTCCAGTATAATAAGCTGTTAAAAAAGCATAATATATACAATGACTATTTTTAAATCTATTAAAAATCATTTCTATTTCTTCTGGTGTAAAAATATGAGCTGGATCTTCATCGTGACCATCATATCTTGGTAATCTTATTTTCAACGCTGGATTATGCTTAATGAATCCAACACCATCTTCAGCATAAGCAAATGAAGATTTTAAAACTTTCATTATACTTTTTAAAAAGTTTTTTGACACTCCTTTATTCAAAAACACATCTGTAAGAAAATCATTTAATGTAGCTGTATCTATTTGCGATAGCCTATAAAATCCTAATTTGGGTTTAACATGATTTTTAATAATGCTTTTATATGCCTCTATCGTATTATATCTTAGATTAATTTGACAATAATTAGCCATCCAATAATCTAAAAAATCTGAATATGAACATGTATTAGGAGAAAATTTTTTACCTGTATTCATATATTCATTAAATGCTTTCATCCCAGCAACATAAGCATCCTGTTTTGTCTTGAAACCTGATTTGTTAATAAATTTTCTAACTCCCCCTTGTGGAGCTATTTCAAATCTATATTGATATAGATTCCCTCTTTTTGTTACATTTACTTTTCCCATAACTTCCTCCTCTAAATTTCTTTAGAGAACGAAAAAAATCAGCACGAATGCTGATTATTGTGAATTTGTGTTCATTGAAAAATCCCTTGTTTTATAAGGCTTAAATCAATTGTGTGCATTAATTTTTTGTTTTACGCACACAAATTGCACACAAGTGTGCGTTTTGAGCTGTTTTTTGTCTATTTTTTTGACTTTTTTTACTGCTGCATTACTGCACAACACCTTATAAATCAACTTATTTACCACAACATTGTTTATACTTCTTGCCTGAGCCACAAGGGCAAGACTCATTACGTCCTACTTTTTTAGATTCTTTTTTCATATTGTTATATTCTGAAACTGTATAACCATTATAAGCCCAAATACTTATAGAATCTTTACATTCATTATATAGCTTAACCATTTTATCTCTTAACTTAGATGATAAATCAATATCATAATATTCTGCTAGTGCTTCTATATTATTTTTAGTAAATGAATTTTCTTTAGTCAACCACCATGCACTAAAGTCATGGCTTATTTAACTACCCAGAAAGTAGGCATATCTCTTAATCCATTAGTACCAGCTGCTACTGGATGATTTACAATCTTATTATTGATAACTAATTCTGATGAACTACCTCCATCCATATTAGCAGCATTTACAGCTCCATAGTTTTCCATAATTTCAGTTAAGTCACCCATATCTGCTCCAATACTAGTAGCAAGACGACCATTAATTACTAGGAATAGAACAATTCCATCACTTCTTTGACCTATTGCCGTACGAGGAGCTATTCCCCAGCCACCATTACCTTTAACGAAACTACTCTTACCATTGACAATTAAAAATGGACCAAACTCAACTGCATCACGAATACCCATACTAACAGCTTGTTCCTTAGTGAACTTACCAAGTACTAGTTTATTTTCTTTATTAAAGCCAACAAAACCACCACTCATATTAGCATCATCAAAGTCACTTACTACTACTCCATTAGAAATAACTGTACCATGTGGTTGAGCCCCATTACTATTCCAATCAGGATCATAAAATCCCCCGGCATTCATAGCAATAATAGCGTTTTCTCTTTTTGCAACTGTGGTAATAGCTTCTCCTCTTTTACCTAAATATTTAGTTGTTGCAATAGATACTCTAGATGGGTCATAAATGGCTACTAAATATCCTTGATAAGATGTTCCTTTAATATCAATTACTTTATATAAGGCACCATCCTCATGTTCTAGTATTTCTTTTTCATATTCATTTTTATAAATAGTCTGATTCTTATTATAATCACTAATATTAACTAAATCAGGATTAGTAGTATCATTAACCTCTACCATATGATTCTTTGATAAGACTTTATTAATCACATCATCATTATAAAACCAAGTAGCTAAATATTGATGAGTCATCGTAGTCATCGCTGAAGTTATCCAAAAGTCACGAAAGAAATTAAATGGTCCATAGAAAAGAAATAAACCTAGACTACTACCTATAATTATTAAACTACTAAGAATAGTCTTAATCTTTCCCTTTTTAGGTTTCTTATTCTTCTTATCAAGCTCTTTTCTAAGATTTGGCATTATTACTGTTTTCTCTAAATCTTCCATAACTCACCTTTTAATTCTTTCCTAGATATTTTCTATCACCATCAACATCTATATAATCAATAGTTAATTTAACCTCTTCTATCTTAGTATCATTTTCTTCTAAGACATCATTATAATCTTTAATATTTTCATTATATTTCTTAATATCACTAACATAAGAATTTATCGCTTTCTCATAACCAATTACAAAAGCTTCACATTTATTATTAACAGATACATCAGGATATAAAACATCAACACACTTATCTTTCAATTCTTTATAATCATCTTCTAGTGGTTCAATAGTCTTAGTATAATTACTAATAATTTCTTTATACTTAGTATCATTATTCTTTAAGTCTTCATAATACATATCTTTCATTACTACTTGATAAAAGTTATCCCGTTCCTTATTAAAAGAGTCTATATGTGTTTTAAAATTATTATAGCTTGTTATAACACTATCTATCTTCTTTTTAGATTCTATCTGATCATTTTTATAACCTATTACAAAATAGATAATTACAATAATAACTAGTAGTATAAAAAGTATTCCTAATCCCCATAATACTTTCTTCTTAGAATTTTTCTTCTCCATTATATTTGTCTCCAATTCTTTTCTTTATTTTTTTCTTGTTCTTAACTTTTCTATTACCACTTAATAATCCTAGTAAGATAAGAAGAAGTAATAAAACTAATCCTAGTAGTCCTAGAATAAGATATTTATCATTATTACTACTACTCTTAACCTCTACCTTATTATATCGTTGAATAGTTTTTTCTACCTCATCATAATTATATAAACTTTTTTTACCAGTTTCAACATTTTCTCCATAAATTAAGAAAAATGAATCACTCTTATTTAGTTTATAGGCTTGATACTCATTATTATCTATTTTTAATTTATAAGGTTTATATCCTTTAGGTATCTTTTTAGTATCAAGGATATGGATAGAGATATTACCACTAGTTAGTTGTTTATAAAGTTTATAGTTATTATTTTTATATTCATAGAAATTAATATTTCCTTTACTATCTTTTAGAGCGACTATTGTTAGTTTTAAGACTTTATTTTGATAAGCTAAAACGTCTTTATCATTTATTTTTACAGTAGTCTTTTCAAAGTGATTAGGTACTTTATCAGTTAATTCTTCTTCTTTTTGAATAAGAGTCATTTCTTTTTTATCTACTTTAACATTAATAGGGTCTAATTCTTTTACCGTTACAGTTAAGTGATAAGTCTTAGTAGAACCATTTTCAGCAGTTACTACAATATCAAAAGCATTAGCTCCTTCATGGACTTCTTTTTCTCCTAGACCAGTAATACTACTTTTACTATCTTCCCTACTACCTTCAATCGTTATTTTCTCTACATCATGTTCTACTTCTAAAGTATAGTTAAGTTCATTCTTATTGAAACTTGGTGATATTTGATAATCTTTTACGCCAAGACTTGCTAGATTATTATTCTTACTATAGTTTGCTACAATTGTCTCTCTTTTAATACATTTAATAGTAGTAGAGTCTTTGGGAGCTGACCTTGTCGCTTCATCATAAGAAACAAAGTTAGAAGAAGCGATACCAACATTGGCACTACCTTCTTTTTTTACTGTAAACTTATAAGAATAAGTCTTTCTAGTTTGACCGGGACTTTGAACATAATCAACTACATGAGTCTCACCACTAGTAAGCGTTAATATATTACTATCATAGGAAACATTAAACTCCCAAGCTCCAAGACCAGATGGTTCATTAACTGTTACATTAACTGTTACATTTCCCCCTACTACTCCTTCACTAGTAGTACCTGCTACACTAATACTAGCAGCAAAGACATTATCTATACCACAAAAAAAGAAAAAGGAAAGAAGGAAGAAGATAAATATTTTCTTTTTAGTCATTTAAATCATCTCATTTCTGTTCTATTTTACTATATCCTAATAAACTTTTTTGAATTCTTAAAAGGTCTACTACCGTGATTAAACCATCTCTATCAACATCACTAGCGATTAGTTCAGCATCACTTAAGTTATTATTACCTAGTAAGTATTTCTGACATCTTAATAAATCTATAATACTAGTATTGCCATCTCCATTATTATCTCCATAGATAACTACTTTATATTCTTTAGTATCTTTAGAATTAGAAATTGTAACTACATCTCCTGTTGCTAAAGCATCATTTTTATTATTACCATATTTATCTTTTAGACTAGTTACGGTTAATCCAGTATAAATAGTTTTAAGTTTATTTTCTAGATTAGTTTTGGAAGTGTTAACTTCTATTCCTGATAGGTAATTATTAGTTAAGTGATAACCACTAGCTACAATTGCTTCATTTATAGCAATAACAGAAACTTCTGGAATTTCCTCTTTCTTATCATCATCTGTCTTTGGTGTTTCACTAACTCCTGGCATATTTTCATAAACTGGTATTAAAAATTCATAAGTTTTATCTAATAAGTCATTATTCTTATAGCCTTTATACATGGTTAAAGCTTCACTAGCAGGAGCTTTTATATTAGACATATATTGATGGGTATAAGTTGAGTTTAAGGCATTAGGACTTACATTGAATTTTTGAAGGTATAGAGTATGTTGATTAGCACTTATATAACCATTAACAATATATAATGCTCCCCCAATAATAGCTTTTTCTTTACTATCCCATGGTCGCATATAACTAGTTACACTAGCATCATACCCACCATTTGCCCAGATTAGTCCTCTAATTACTGGACTTTGATAGCTTCCATATGCTCCAATATTATAGAAATTATATATACCGCTATAAGATGTATCTGTTCCACAGTTATTTAGAATAGTCCAGTTATCACTATTACGATAACGATTTATACATTCACTATCTTTTGCAAAAGTAAATCTTGCTCCATCTACTCCCGTTGAACCACTAGCTCCTTTTTCTTGTCTTACTCTACTAGCAAGATAGGTAGGACTTGCTCCTGACTTTTCAGCAGCTTTCATGAAATAGTTTAAATATTCATCACTATCCATAAACGTATTAGAAATTATACTCTTAACGGTATCAGTTGTTTGAATAGCTTTATTATATTGTAAGTTTTCAAACATAAAGATTCCTTCATCCGTTAAAAAGTTTCTAGGATCCATATAATATCCTACAGCACTACTACTTGCTTGATACCAGCCTTTTTCTTTAACTGATTCAATAAAGTTACCATTATCATCTTTTTTTCTTAGTGATTCATCACTTCCATTTACTAATGATATCTCACCAATTGTTTCATTTCTTATTGCCTCATTATAATCTAGATTAGTCTTAAGAGCATTAAAAATCCAGTTAGGATGCTTTTCATGTAGGTTTTTAAGAGCTGATAAATAACTTTCATTAAACCCCTTTGCTAGCATTTCTTTTTCAAAGTCAGCTTCTAAGTTAACATCACTTTCTTCTATTACTGCTTGATCACTTGAACAAATATAGCCAGTTACATCCTGATAAGTTACCTTATACCAAGGTGATCTACAACCATAACCACTCTTATTAGTTTTTTCAACTACCACTACTTTACTAAGAGTTGGTAAGACTCCTTCATCACCAATAGATGTAATTCTTGAACCAGATGGACTATCTTTAAAAGCTTTTGGAGTATTTAAAACAATATATTCTTTGGCATATACAGTAGGCATCATAAAAAATATAGCTAAAGTAATAAGACCAAACAAAGTTTTCTTCGGCATAAAAGCCACCTCCCCTAGTATCTAAATTATATCATTAAATCGACAATATTTGTCTTATTTAGACTTAATTAATTAATACTTTACACTAGATTTTACTGTTATTTAGCTAGGAAGATTGAAAGATATAAAAAAATTAGCTATAATGATAAGGTATAAGTGGAGGAAAAGTTTATGGAAAAAGATGAGAAAAAAGAAAAAAAGAAAAAAAAGAAAAAGTATCGTCTATGGTTATTTATCCTTACTTTAATTACGATACTTGCAAACTTCTTTGCTATTTATGAAATACTTTTATTAGGACCGGTAGAAGAAGTTATTAGATATGTGATTATCGGAGTATTTCTACTGATTGATTTAGTATTTTTCTTAAAGATGAAAAAGAAGAGGAAGAAGAAGGAAAATAAAGCTAAATTGCTTACTTTCTTCTTGATACTTTATTTACTATTAAGTTTATTTATCGGAGTAGTTATAATGTATTTATATGGTAAGTTAGAAAATGTTAATAAGACTTATGTTACTTATTCTAGTAGTTTAATTACTATGTCTAATAATAGTATGAATAAGATTGATGATGTTAAAGATGCTAAGATTGGTTTACTTAATGATAAGACATCTCCTGATGGTTATCTTATTCCAAGAATAATTATTAAGGAGAATAAGTTAGATGATAATAATAATAAGATTAAGAAGTATGATGACTATAATGCTATGATTGCTGATTTATATGATGGTACAATTGATGCGATGTTTATTACTACTAACTACCCTAGTCTATTTCAAAGTATTGAAACTTATAAAGATATAGCAACAGATACTAAGATTATTTATACGAAAGAGAAAAAGCTGTTAAAGAGTTCTACTAGTAAAAGAGAAACCGCATCTACTGGTAAAAGTATAAGTGAACCATTCACTATACTACTTATGGGTGTTGACTCTACTGATGAAGGATTATCTAAAAACACAGTAGCTAATGGGGACTCATTAATATTAATTACTTTTAATCCTAAGACTTTAAATGCGACAATGCTTTCTATTCCAAGAGATAGTTATGTACCAATCGCTTGTTGGAGTGGTACTCCTGAAAATAAGATTACTCATGCTGCCGCTTATGGAACTGATTGTATGATGAGTACTATTGAAAATTATTTTGATGTTAAGATTGATTATTATGCAAAGATTAATTTCCGTGGACTAGTCTCTCTTGTTAATACTTTAGGAGGAATTGATGTTGAAGTACCACAAGACTTATGTACTGATGATTCTAATCGTGAAGGTTACGTTTGTATTAAAGAAGGTATGCAACATCTAAATGGAGAACAAGCCTTGGTTCTAGCAAGGAACAGAAAACAACTTGCTAATGGTGATTTAGATCGTGGCCTTAATCAACAGATTGTTATTCAAGGTATTATTAATAAGGTTAAAGATATGTCTAGTGTTAGTCAGGTTATGGGAGTTTTAGATACTATTTCTAATAACTTAGATACTAACTTTACTACTAAACAGATTTTATCTTTCTATGATATTGCTAAAGATATAACTACTAATGCTTTACAAAAAGATGATGCTGATTTAATTAATATTGAACAATTATTCTTAGCAGGCTCTGGTCAAATGATTTATGATGAGCGAAGCAGATTAGTTCTATGGGACTATATTCCTAATAAGGAAAGTAGAAAAGATATTATTAATGCTATGAAGGTTAATCTTGGTAAGAAAAATCCTACTATGATTAAAGAATTTTCTTTCTCTATTAATACTCCTTATGAAAAAACAGTTACTGGTACAGGGCCTTATAAAACAGCATTTTCTTATACTCTTTTGCCAAATTTTATTGGAGATAGTCAAGCAGCTGCCCAAGCTTGGGCTTCAAGAAATGGTGTTAGAGTAACATTCAAAGGAACATCAGGACACGTTATTGCTCAAAGTTATCCAGCTAATAAAAGAGCTGACTTAGTAAGTGGTTCTGTAGTTCTTACCTTATCAGGTGGTTCTAGTTCTACTACTAGTAACTCTTCTACTACAACAGATAATAAAAATACTACTAAAGATAAAGATACAACTACTAAGAATAATTCTAATAATAATGATTCTAGTAAAGTTGAGACTGATGAAGATAAAACTGGTGGAATCAGTGGTGATAAAGATAACATAAATTCTGGAAATGGCAGTACTGGTAATGGTGATGGAGAAACTCCTCCTGAAAAAGATAAAGTTCCATCTGAATAAAATTTATTAAAAATCCTTTATGGATTTTTTATTTTGTAGTATAATATATCTCAAAAAAAGAGGTGGTTATATGGGAAAAATCGATACTATTAAAGCTCAAGAAATAGTTAGTAATAGTAAATCAAATTTAGTTTCTAATACTCCTTATCATGAGAATTCATTTATTTATAGAACTACTAATGAACAGATTAACAAGTATCAAGATTTTCTAAAGAATAGAGAAAAAGCTTTATCTATCATCGCATCAGGTAATCAAATACTAAATACTATTTATGAGGGAACTAAAAATATAACTGGCTTTGATATAAGTACTTTTCCAAGATACTATTTAGAATTACAAATTGCCGCTTTAAACATCTTCGGATTAAAAGATTATATAAACTTTATCTATGGAGATATTGATGATGAAGAGTTTGATGATATGTATTATACTATCAATCCTATATTAGAAAAAGAAAGTAGAGAGTTTTGGGACGGATTACTTAATTTCTTTGATTTCAGTGAAATAACTGCTTCTACCCTATTTTCTAATGAAATTGTCTCTCCTAGAAATGTCATTGAAAAAAATATATACTTGCAAAGTGAAGAAAATTATCAAAGATTAAAGAATAATATACAGCAAGTTAATCTAGAGTATATAACTGGGGATATTTTTTCATTAACTAAAAAATTAGATACCAAATATGATTTTATAAATTTGTCTTCAATTATATATTATAATGATTTAAATAAATACAAGGAAATGTTAGAAACTCTTCCTTTAATGGATAATGGCGAAGCTCTAACTTATCTTTATAAGATTAAGTCTTTTAGTCAAAAACAAGATTTTTTTCCTAATTGTGATTTTCATAGTTTTGACAATAATTCTGGTGTAATGATATACACAAAAAGAGTAAATAATTAATAATTGTTATTTACTCTTTTCTATTATTCATAATTATCAGCTTTTACTTCCATAAAACTTTGTTTATGATTACATACAGGACATACGTCTAAAGCATCTTTTCCAATATAAACATGACCACAATTACGGCAAATCCATAACTTATCACCATCTTTATGGAATACTTTATTATCTTTAACATTCTTTAGTAATGTTAAGTATCTTTTTTCATGTTCAGCTTCTATTTTACCAACGCTTTCAAATAGATAAGCTATTTTATCAAATCCTTCTTCACGAGCAGTATTAGCAAATTCTTTATACATTTCTGTCCATTCATAATTTTCACCAGCTGCCGCATCTTCTAGATTTGTAATAGTTGAAGGAATTTCTCCTCCATGCAATTGTTTAAACCAAAGTTTGGCATGTTCTTTTTCATTATTAGCAGTTTCTTCAAAGATAGCTGCTATTTGTTCATAACCATCTTTTCTTGCTTTTGATGCATAATAAGTATACTTGTTTCTTGCTTGACTTTCACCTGCAAAAGCAGTCATTAGATTTTGTTCTGTTTTACTTCCTTTTAATTCCATTATTTATCCCTTCTTTCCATCATGACTATAATCAGCCATCAATAATATGATAACATACTTTAAATAATAATGTTATCTTTTTTGATACACTTTTGATTTGTATTCTGCTAAAAATTTATCATTTTTCATTTTCTTAATAGCACTTATTTCCAATTGTCTTGCTCTTTCACCAGAAATATTAAGTATAGTTCCTGCCTCAGAAAAAGTTCTGGTACCACAGTCATCAAATCCAAAGCGAAGGTTTACAACTTCTTGCTCTCGTTTTGTCAATTTAGATATTGCTTTATTTATTTCTTCTTTCATTATTTTATCTATCACTATACTCTCTGGGTTAACATCATTATCTGCTGTTTGTTCATCATTTTTACCTAATGTTTCACTAAGTGAAATACTATTTTTCCAAACATTATTTAATTTTTTTATATTTGCTAAAGAAACCCCTAACTCTCTAGCTAATTCTTCTTCAGTTGGTTCTCTATTTAATACTTGTTTTAATTTTTCTGATACAGATCTTAACTTATAGATTTTTCTCAATGTATGAACAGTTATATGAAACGGAGTCCCATTATTTGCTAATGATTTAGTAATTGCATCCTTAATCCACCATGTTGCATAAGTTGAAAATCTATAACCTTTTGTAACATCAAACCTTTCTAAAGCTTTTATAAGCCCAATATTTCCATCTTGAATTAAGTCTAAGAAATCAACTCCAGTCCCATGATATGTTCTGGCTATACTAACAACAAGTTTTAGATTCCTCTCTATCATAGTTCTTTTAGCTAAATCATCACCATTTTTAGCTTTTACAGCTAATTCTTGTTCCTCTCGTTTACTTAAAAGTGGTAAATTAATTGTATTAAAGTAATTAAGTAAGTCATTGTCTGTATACCCAGATTCCATTATTATATTATTCTTAGATTGATTAAATGAAATTTTGTTTAAAGTACAATAATTTTCTATTAATGACACAAAAACAGAATCAGGAAATAATTCTTCTACTCTACTATTTTTAAGTTTCTGTTTATTGTCTTCCACTAATTTAGATAAAATAGTATTTACCTTTTTATTATTTTTTAATACCTCCAAATAAAATTCATCATTAGGCAAATACCCCATTTTCAAAAAGAAATCCGATATTTTTTTTAATTCAATCTGATAATCATTAGTGAATTCAATATTTTTATCTATAAATCTATTAAATATTTCTGTTCCATTTTCTAAAGCAAATGTTTTTCTTAAATACCAATTAATATTATTTTTAATAATTAACGAAAAATCAATTTTTTCTACCTTATCACTATTAATTATTTTTTGATATTTAACAACCATTATTTTTTTAAACCAATTATCAAGAGACTTAGTTGATAAACTAATATAAGAATATTCATCTCTTATATTATGCAAAGTAGGAATTAGAACTTGATAAAGTTCATCAAAAGTCATTATTTTTATTTCTGCAGTTGATAATATCATATTACTACCCCCTCACTGCCCAATTATTATTTTATTGCAAAAGAAAAATTTAGCAAACATCTTCTAAATATTTCTTTATTTTTATAAGTTTTTCTTTTTTTTCTATAGAAATTTTATTATTTAATAAAAGATTATTTATATTACTTAATTCGTTTCTATAGTATTTTTTGATAATTTTCTTATTTTTAGTCATTAAAATAGGTCCCAAGTATAACTCTTTATCAGAATAAACTTTATTTCCCTTAGAAAAGACTAAAATGTGGTATAACTTATCACTTTCTTCTACTAATTCTTCATCTTTTAGATGGTATCCTAACTTATTAATAGTCTCCCTTACTTCTTTGATAAAGTTATTTGGGGATAAGATGATAGTTTTAATATCAGTAAGTTTATTCTTGTTTTCCAAAAACATTTTATTTATAGTTAAACCACCCATACCAGTTATAGTAATAGTATCAATTTTATCATTAAGAGAATTAAGTCCATCAGCTTTAATTAGTTCTATTTTATCTGCTAAGTTATAGTAATTTACATTTTCTCTTGCTTGATTTAGGGGACCAATCTTATTATCAGAAGCATAAACAAAAGGAAAGTTTTTCTCTTTTAATAAATAGATGGATAACTTTGCATGATCACATCCAATATCAAGAGGTACGCTTCCCTTATCAACATAATCTCCAACTAGTCTTAAACGATTATTTATTTTCATTAGTCTGTTAAGAAATCCTTTAACTTACGTGATCTTGATGGATGTCTTAGTTTTCTTAAAGCTTTTGCTTCTATTTGTCTAATTCTCTCTCTGGTAACTCCAAAGATTTGTCCTACTTCTTCAAGTGTTCTACATTGCCCATCATCAAGTCCAAAACGAAGTCTTAATACTTTTTCTTCACGATCAGTTAAAGTTAATAAAACACCGGCTAATTCTTCTTTTAATAATTCTTCAGTAGCATACTCTTCCGGACTAACAGTTCTCTCATCTCTTATAAAGTCTCCTAAATGAGAATCATCTTCTTCACCAATTGGTGTCTCAAGTGATACGGGATCTTGACTAATTTTATATACTTCTCTTACTTTATCAACAGAAATTCCTAATTTCTTAGCTATCTCTTCATCGGTTGGTTCCCTATTTAAGTCTTGTGTTAATTGTCTTTGAACACGAGCTAGTTTATTGATAGTTTCAACCATATGGACAGGAACACGAATAGTTCTTGCTTGATCAGCTAAAGCTCTAGTAATAGCTTGTCTAATCCACCAAGTTGCATAGGTTGAAAATTTATATCCTTTTTCTGGATCGAACTTATCAACAGCTTTCATAAGACCAATATTCCCTTCTTGGATAAGGTCAAGGAAAAGCATACCTCTTCCCACATAACGTTTAGCAATAGAAACAACTAGACGTAAGTTTGATTCAGCTAAAATCCTTTTAGCTTCTTCATCACCTTCAAGGGCACGGCGAGCATTTTCAAATTCTTCATCTGAAGTAAGTAAGGGAATTCTACCAATTTCTTTTAAATACATTCTAACTGGATCATTAATCTTGATATCTTTAGATAAAGTAATATTTTCAACTAAAGTATCATCAGTTATTTCTTCAGCACTAGCTTCTGTATCATTAGCATCTTCACTTACTATTTCAATACCAGCATCTACTAAACTGTTATATAAGTCATCAAGGCTATCACTATCTAGTTCTAATCCTTTTAATTCATTAGCCATCTCTTCATAAGTGATAAATCCTTTTTCGCTACCTTTTTTTAGAAGGCTTTCTTTTCTTTGTTCAATAGTTTTAATTTCATTTACCATTTTGCTTCTCCCCAATCCTTATTTTTCTTATCTCTTCGGCAAGTCTTGCTTGTTCTAGTGGATCAATAGTATCTAATAATTTCTTATTTAATCTTTTGATTTGTTGTTTTCTACTATAATCTAGAATAACACTTTTATAATCAGAAATATCTTCTTTATCTACTTCCTTTTTTAAAGGATAAGATCCTATTTGTGATAAGAGTTTTATTAGTTCCTCATTTGTACCTAGGTAAGTATAAAAGTCAGCCCAAGTTATGAAACCATTGGTTCTATAGTAATCTACTATTTCACTTTCTAATAATCTTAATTTATCAGTAGGAAAGACTAAATGGGATTTTTCTACTTCTTCTATTACCCAAGGTGAATCAATCATATAAGAAAGTAGTGCATAACTAGCTTTTTGATACTTATCTAGTTTTTCAGTGGGTGCTTTAGTTTCCATAATTTTTAAAGGTTTGATTTCTTTCTTTCCTTTTAATTCTTGAAAACTTTTTTCCAAGGTATTATACCCTATTTCGAAGTTTTTTGCAAGGTCTTTTAGAATTATTTCTATTCTTATTTGATCATCTATTTCCTTAGTTTCTTCTAAAACTTGATGGATATAGTTAGCTTTTTCTTCACTACTAGCAAAATTAACCTTACTTTTTAATCTTTTAATCTTATAATCTTTAAAATATATAGCACTATTAATTAAGCTAGCAAAAGCCTCTTTTCCTTTGGTTAATAAGAAACTATCAGGGTCATCTTCTTCCGGTAACTCTATTACTTTAACTTCTATACCTGCTTCTTGAAATAAGTTTCCAGCTGATAGTGTTGCTTTTTGTCCTGCCTCATCACCATCAAAACATAAGATAATATTTAAGGATAATCTCTTGATATTATTGATATGGTCTTTAGTAAGAGCTGTACCCATAGTAGCTATTGTATTATCAAAGCCAAAAATACTAGCTCTTATAATATCCATAAATCCTTCCATAATAATTACATTCTTACTAACTCTTACTGCTTCTTTAGCAATATGATAATGATATAGTAGTTTCCCTTTTTTAAAGAGTTCCGTCTCTTTCGTATTTAAATACTTATTTTGTTTCCCACTAGTAATAATTCTACCACTAAAACCAATTACTCTTCCGTTTAAATCATGTAATGGAAACATTAATCTATTATGATATAAGTCATTATTACCACTACTTAATCCTACTTGATTAAGTAAGTCTATTGGATACCCTTTCTTCGTTAAAAGGTCAGATAAATTATTATTATCTAAGGACCAACCTAGTTCAAATTTTTTAATTACTTCTTCATTTATATTTCTATTCTCAAGATAGCCTCTAGCATCTTTTCCCATGGTACTCATCAAGTTATTTTGATAGTATTTTAAGGCTAGATTATATATCTCATACCATTTATCATATTTAGTTACTTTTTTCTCTTCATGATAACATACTAAGGGAATACCTACTCTATCAGCTAATTCTTTTAAGACTTCTCTAAACTCTTTATGTTCATAATCCATTAAAAAGTTAAAGACATTACCAGTTGCATGACAAGAAAAACAAGTGTATATCTGTTTTTCTCTTGATACACTCATAGAAGGATTAGTATCATCATGAAAGGGGCAAACACCAAAATAGTTTTTACCACGAGCAACAAGAGGGATTTTTTCACTAATGATATCAACTATATCATTTTTTTGTCTAATCTCTCTTATGATATCTTGTTGATTCATTATTATCCCTCCACTTCTATATTAAATTTTTTCTTGTATAACTTGTAACATTTGGATAAGTATAAATATCAACTGTTCCTTGATTAACCATTTTAATAAAACCTAAGCCATTAATACATAAATCTTCATCAAACTTCATCTGATGAGTAGTCTTACCCATCTCTTCTTTTAAATCCATTCTCTTACTTGCTATCTTTCTTATCTTTAAATCATTAGACATATAGAAAGTAAAACTATTTTTCTCACCACTTGTATAATCTATTCTTAACAAGTCATCTACTAATATACTTTGTCCTTTTCTAACTTGATAAGTCTTAGGTTTAATCTCTTTTCTAGGACTTATTTTCTTTAAGGTATTCTTATCTACTACATTAACTATACTACCACTATCGACTAATCCTGGTGTATCTATTAATGTTAAATAGTCATTAAGTTCTATTCTTACAGTACTTAAAGTAGTAGCAGGAAGTGGTGAGATAGTTAACTCTTCATTATTATCTGAATAATTAGAAATAAGTTTATTAATTAATGTACTCTTTCCAGCATTAGTATGTCCTACTACATAAACATCTTTACTAGTTTGATATAGTTTAATCTGTTTTAATAAGTAATCAATATTTTGATTCTTTTCTACACTAATAACTACAACTTTTTCAAATGGTGTATCCATATTATTAAAGTAGGCAAGAATCTTTTCTTCTTTAACTGATTTTGGTAAAACATCTTTCTTATTTAAGACTAATATCATTTTATTAGGAATATACTTTCTAATCTCTTTAAAGTCTTCTTCTAAGTTTAGCAAATCTGCTATATATAAGACTAAATCTTTAGTCTCTCCTACTTTTTTTAATATATCTATATATTCATCATTACTCTTAGTAACTACTTGATAATCACCATAGTTTTTAATTCTAAAACATCTTTGGCAATAATCTTGTTCTAGACTAACAGTATACCCTTCTTGTAAAACATTTTCATCTTGCAGTTTAATACCACAACCTTTACATTTTTTTTCTTCATTCATGATAATATTTTCCTTTCTCTAATATTTTATCTTCAGCTAGTTTTTTTAGTATTCTTATCTCTAGAAATCTATTAATACTAGTTATTTTAAATTCTTTATTAGATATTGGATCTACTAGTATTGTTTTTATCTTTAATTTTTTAGCTAATAACATATCAGTCATATATTGATCACCTATTAAGACTATATCTTCCTTAGCTAGACTATTTTCTCTAAGAAGTCTTCTCATATTTCTAGTACTTGGTTTTAAGGATAAATGATAATATTTAACTTCTAATTTATCACCAAATGGTTTAACTCTTTTTCTAGGACTATTAGAAAGAATAAATAAGGTAAAGTCTTTTTTTAAGTTCTTAAAGTATTTAACTACTTTATCATTTGGACATTTTTCACTTGTCATAGCAATAGTATTATCAAGATCAAAGACTAAAGCTTTTATTCCGTCTTTTTTTAGTTTAGCAATAGGTATTTGATAAATATCTTTTATATAAATATTAGGTTTATAATACTCTTTCATCGCATCTCCTCTAATTATTAACTTTTTGTCTTATCATTTTAGTTCCTGGTGTTATCTTATCAAAGTGGTAACCATTTTCTTTACCATATTTAATAATTTCTCTTAAAGCATCTCTTGTATATGGTTTTATATCATGCATTAATACCATATTAGTTCTCTCTTTTGATAAGTTTCTAGTAACTTGATTTATGATACTTCTTGAATCTTTATATTCACCAGCATCACCACTAGATATATTCCAGTCATAATAGTAATAGCCTTTTTCTATAACTTCTTTAGTTAAGGTAGTCATTATTCCTTCTTGATAGTGTCTACTAACAGTATTACTACTACCTCCTGGGAATCTAATAATTCTACTATCATAACCAGTAATGGATGCTACTCTATCATGAACTTTAGTTAAGTCATTAAAATAAGCATCTACTGATTGATAGACGGTTTGATAATTATGAGAGAAGGTATGCAAAGCAACAGTATGTCCTTCATCGTATTCTCTTTTAATTAATTCATCTGGTCCTTTACCCGTCACAAAGAAAGTAGCTTTTACATTTTCTTCTTTTAAGATATCTAGAATAACATTAGTAGTTCCATAATTAGGTCCATCATCAAAGGTTAAGTAAATAGTACCAGGACTATCTCTTCTTACCATTTTTATAGTTCTTTTAGCTTCAGTCTTATTATGAGCTTTATCTTCTACTGTATAAGTTAGTACTTGATCATTACTATTATTAATATCAACACTACCACTAGTTATAACCATACCTGTTATATCACCATCGCAATTATCAGTAGCTTTATAGCCTGGTTCTACATAAGTTTCTCCTATATAGGAAAAGACTATATCACCACCAGTTAACTCTATTGTAGGTTTTCTCTTATCTCCTACTTGAATCTTTCTAGTAACACTAGTCTTATTATGAGCTTTATCTTCTACTTCATAAATAACTTCATTTTCTTTTTCAGTTATCTTCACTTTCTTAGTTAAATCTCCATCTATATTATCACTAGCTTTATATCCCAATTCTTTATATTTACTATTAGGACAGATATAAGTATCATTACCACCTTCTAAGGTAATAACAGGTCCTTCTATATCTTTAACTTCTACTTTTCTTTTAGTACTAACCGTAATAAATGGTCCTTTTACTTTATAAGTTAGATAATATACTCCATCTTTCTTGTTATTAACCTTTCCTGATACTTTTACTTTATCAGTTAAGTCGTCAAATAAATAACTAGCATGATATCCTGGTTCTTTATACTCACTATTAATATTTAACATAATAGTTGTTTTACCTTTCAAGCTGATTCTTGGAATCAATAAAAAAAAGATAAGCAATATAACTACTAACATGATAAGAAAAACAAGACCAATTTTTCGTTTATTTAATTTATCTACTTTTTCCATAGTGCCTCTTTTCAGTTACTATATTATAACATAGCAATTATTTTTTTTAAACATAAACTTCATTAGTTATTATACCACAAGAACTTAGGTTTTAAACCAAGAAAAAAATTGCCTAACTAGGTAAGCAATTTAACGACTGTTTCTACATTTATTTAATTTTCTTTGAATTCTTAATACTTTTATATCTTCCTTATCTTTATCATTGTCTGCTTTTGTTGCCAAAATATTTACTAGTCTTTGCTGAAGTTGTTTTTCTTGCCTTTTTTCTTCTTTCGTCTTTAACATCTCATCTACATCTTTTTCATTATATTCTGGTTTAAATAAAGCTAGTAAACACCTAATTGATTCTTCTAACTCACTATTCCTATTAGCTGCTCTTAAGAAAACATCAATATATCGATCATTGCCTAAGACAATTTCATATGTTATAGGAATTAGTAAGTCTAATTTAAATTCTTTAGCAAAAAGTAATCCTCGCCTAGCTCCTATTGAATAGGTATCCCCTCTTTCAATTATTCTATACATTATAGCATCAAGCATTTTACTCTTTCTTTCTTTTTTGCCTTCATATATTTGAATTTCTTTATCAATTTCATTACCAGTAGGTGAAATAATTTCTTTTTCTTTTAGCATTGAAACTACTTCTTTAACATCTTTACCATTTACTTCATTCTTTTTTAGTTTATAGTGATCTAAACCATCAAAGGAAAGTACTCTACCAGTTTTGCTAAGTTCAAGATGGTAGCCATTAATTAAAATATATTTTCCATAGTTAGGTCTTGCAAAATATTCTCTTCCTTTAAAACATAAATTATTAATAAATGATTTAGTATTATAAAATTCACTCCAATCTAAATCGTTTACGACAGAATCTTCTCCTAATAAGTCATTAATGTAAGGATTTTCTTCAAACATGGCTAAATTTGCCCAATCATTTATGAGGCCTTCAGTATTACCAAATATAGTAAAATTTGGATATCTAAGTTCATACCAAACAGCCACCTTTTCAATAAAATTCATCATAGACTTAACTTCTTCTTCTACTTTAATTTTTTCATTCCAACTAGGCAAGACAGTAGCATACCAGCTTAAAAAGTCATCAATCTTTTTTCGAGGTAATTCCTCTAATGCACAGCTTTTATTTGATACTTCATCTGCTCTTTGTTTTTCTTCTTCCGTTAAACTATCAGATAATATCTTTTCAGCACTTTGTCCTTCTTCTTTTTTAAAAAGCCCCAATTTTTCCTTTAAGTTTAATAAATATTCTTTAATACTCATATATGTCCTCCTGAAATTTAATATTAGTATAACACTAAAAAAAGAAAAAGAAAATTATTTATCTAATTCTTCATAATGATTATTTTTAATAAACTCCCTAAGTATTTTAGTTAAAGCTCTTTTTTCAATTCTTGATACATAGCTTCTTGATATTTTCATATTACTAGCTATTTTCTTTTGGGTTAATGGTACTGTTCCATATAAACCATATCTTTTTTCAATAATATCTTTTTCTCTATCTGTTAATACTTCTAAATAATCGTTTAATAGTAAGACGTTATCTTTTTTACTTATTTCTTCTACAAAGTCAGGCTTTGGAGCTTTTAAAATATCAAGTATCGATATTTCATTACCTTCTTTATCAAAGCCAACTGGTTCATTAAGAGAAATATTTTTATTATTTTTATTATTAGCTCTAAAGTACATAAGAATCTCATTTTGAATACATTTTGCACAATAAGTAGTTAGTCTATTTCCTTTACTAGTAAGGAAACTATCGACTCCTTTTATAAGACCAATTGTACCAATACTAATTAAGTCATCTTGATCAACATTTTTATAATCAAACTTCTTAACAATATGAGCGACTAATCTTAGATTATGTTCAATCAAGTCATTTCTAGCCGTTATATCTCCTTCTTGCATCTTCTTAATTTTTTCCTCTTCCTCTTCTTTTGATAAGGGTTCTTTAAAGACTTGATTAGAATAACTTGCTGTAAAAGTAAAGAAACCTCTTAAACTATTAAATAGTTGAAATAACATTTTATCACCACTAAATAATATGTTTAAAATTGTCTAAAAATACTATAAGTGAACTGGGTTAAAAGTAACTGATACTTCTACTATCTTCTTAGTTGCATAGTAATTTAGAAGCTTATCAAGTATTTCATATAAGTTATCTTGATACTGATATTTCAAAATTATTTGGTAAGTATAAATATTCATCCTTTTAAAAATTATTGCTTTAGTAGGTCCTAAGAGAATAGTCTTATCTAAATATTTCTTTAAGACTTTTTCACATCTTACCGCTTCTTTTAGACAACTATTTTCATCTTTACCACTAATCTTAACTAATACCAAGTAATAATATGGGGGATATTTCATCATTTTTCTAATTGCCATTTCTTCTTTATAGAAAGTTAAATAGTCATGGTTACTAGCACAACTTATAGCATAGTGATCCTTATTATAAGTTTGAAAAACCACCAGTCCCTCTTTAGCTCTACCACTTCTTCCTGCTACTTGGCTTAATAAATCAAAAGTAGCTTCACTACTCCTAAAGTCTGGTATCATAAGTGATGTATCAGTATTAAGTACACCTACTAGAGTGACATTAGGAAAGTCAAGTCCTTTAGCAACCATCTGTGTCCCAATTAAGATATTAGCTTCTCCCTTACCAAAGCTTTCTATTATTTTTTGATGAGCATTCTTCTTACTAGTAGTATCAACATCCATTCGTAAAACCTTACTATTGCCAAAGAGTGATTTAACCTCTTCTTCTATTTTTTCAGTTCCAACTCCCAAATCTCTTAGTGCTTCTTCCTTACATTTAGGGCAAACTTTCGAATAATTAGTAGCATAGCCACAATAGTGACATCTTAACATATTATTAGTCTTATGATAGGTTAAAGATATATCACAGTTAGGACACTTCATAACATACCCACAATTCTTACAAGACAAAACGGAAGAATAACCTCTTCTATTTAGTAAAAGAATCACTTGTTCCCCTCTTCTTAAAGTTTCTTCTATTCTTTTAATTAATTCTAGAGAAAAGTGCCCTTTTGCCTTAGCTAGAGCTTTATTCATATCAACAAACTCCACTTTAGGTAGACTCCTACCTCCTACTCTTTCCTTAAGGTTTACTAAGTGATAGACACCTTTTAAAGCCCTAGCATAGCTTTCTAGTGTAGGAGTAGCACTACCAAGTATTAACTTAGCTTTATGATATTTACATCTTTCTAAAGCAACCATCTTAGTATCATATCGAGGACTATTCTCCTGTTTATAAGAGTCACTATGTTCTTCATCCATAATGATATAGGAAATATCTTTTAAGGGGGCAAAAATAGCACTTCTAGTCCCTACTATTACATTAACCTCTCCTCTTGCCACTCTTCTATATTCATCATACTTTTCCCCTTCTGATAAGGCACTATGAAAAACAGCTACTTTTTTACCAAATCTTCTCTCAAAACGAGCTAAAGTCTGAGGTGTTAAGGATATCTCAGGTACTAAAACAATACTTTGCTTGCCTCTTTTTATACCTTCTTCAATTAAAGTCATATAAACTTCGGTCTTACCACTACCAGTTACTCCATGTAGTAAATAAACAGTATCACTACTATCAATAATTTCTTTAACTGCTTTTTCTTGTAATGGTGTTAACTTATTCTTTTCTTCCCTTATATCATTATGTTCTAATCGGTAACTTTCTCTTAACTCTTTAGCTAAAACTTTCTTCTCTACTAAAAGATTAAGTCTTGCTTTACTTATCTTTTTTATATCTACTAGTTCTTTTTCACTTACTACTTTATCATTAATAAAATTAACTATTTCTAACTGCTTATCACTTAGCTTACAACTAGTATCAATAACTTTATAATAAGCCTCATACTTCTTAGTTATTTCTTTTTTCTGTTTAACCTTTAAAGCTTTAGGAAGCATTGCCTGATAGCAACTTATCAAAGGAGCTAAAGTACTATAACTCACTGCTCTACCAAGACTTAACATCTCTTCAGTTAAAACTATATCATTATTTACACTAATTATATCTTTTAATTCATAATCACTATCAATATCATCAACTATTTCTAAGACAAATCCTTCTACTTGTTTTCTTCCAAAAGGAACGACTACTCGTTTACCAACGGCTACATCATCTATTAACTCTTTAGGTATATTATAGGAAAATGTCTTATCAACAGTCCTACTCATAACTTCTACTAGAACAAGTGCTACCATATCTTTTCTCCCTTCACTTTCTTATTATATATATAGAAAATATGTTCGTCAATGTTTTTTTAAAAAAACATATCTTTTTTTGATATGTCTTTTCTAAAAGTTTTTATCTCTTAAGAATGGAGGTAAATCATAGTCACTACCTAAAACTTCTCCATCATCATCGTCATCATCTGTTGATGTATCAATTCTTGGAAGTGGTGAACCATACCCCATCTCTTCTCCTCTACTACGTCTTGTAGGTTGAACATTAGAAAATACTGGTTTTTGTGTTTCTTCTCTAGCTTTCTTATCAAATCCAGTAGCAATTACAGTAACAATTACTTCATCTGATAAGTTTTCATTAATAACAGAACCAAAGATAGTATTAATATCCGTTCCTGATGCTGCTCTTACTACTTCGGCTGCTTGTTCAGCTTCAAATAGAGTTAGGTTGACGCCACCAGTTATATTAATAATTGCATCTGTTGCTCCTGATATGCTAGTTTCTAGTAGTGGACTAGATACAGCTTGTTGAGCAGCTTCTATAGCTCTATCTTCACCCATACCAATACCGATACCAATAATAGCATGACCAGAATCTTTCATAACTGATTGAACATCAGCAAAGTCAAGGTTAACTAGTCCAACTACAGCTATTAAATCTGAGATTGATTGAACACCTCTTCTTAAGACATTATCTACTTCTTTAAATGCTTCAAGCATTGGTGTAGTCTTATCGATAATTTCTCTTAATCTATCGTTTGGTATAACGATTAAAGTATCAACGTGCTTTTCAAGTTCAGATAAGCCTCTTAAAGCATTATCCATTCTTTTCTTTCCTTCAAAAGTAAATGGTTTAGTAACAATAGCTACAGTTAAAGCCCCTAAACCTTGTGCAATTTCTGCAACAACTGGAGCACTACCAGTACCAGTTCCCCCACCCATTCCACAAGTGATGAAAATCATATCAGCACCAGTTAAAGCATCTTCTATTTCTTTTTTGCTTTCAAGGGCAGCTTCACGACCAATATCTGGTTTACTTCCTGCTCCTAATCCATCAGTAAGATTAGCTCCTAACTGTATCTTAACATCTGCTTTTGAATTATTTAATACTTGTAAGTCTGTATTAGCAACGATAAATTCAACACCCTTTACTCCAGACTCAACCATTCTATTAACGGCGTTTCCTCCACCGCCACCTAAACCAATTACTTTAATTTTCGCTAATTGATCCATTTCTAGTCCATTTCCCATGTTCGTTCCTCCTTAACTGTTAATCATAAAAATGGTGCA
>CAKPPW010000001.1 GCA_934177995.1 uncultured Bacilli bacterium | reverse complement strand
TTAAATTTCGAGAAATATTAAAATACTTCTCATATGTTTCCTCACAAATAAGCAAAATGTATAGTCTAAAATTAAAACTTTTTCAAAAATTGTGTAATTTCTTTAATATTGTACTTTTTATTATGTTCTTTAATATAAAAAGGCTTATTTGATATTTCATTAATTTTGTATTCTAGTATTGTAAGAGTAGTCGGATATGTAATCTGATATTCAGTAGGTATTATTACTTGTAAGTTGGTGTGCAAGATAGTTTTAATTTGTCCTAATATAACCTTATATTTAAAGTCTTTTAAGATGTTGGTTAAATCTTTATTAGGTTTTAGATTTTCAATTACTTTAAATTCAGGAATGAAAAAAGTCCTCCTTTCTAGAAAGAGAACTTTTAAAGTTTTATATAAAATAAAAACTTACGAACAATTAAGTCCGTAAGTTGATTTCAAATGGAGGGCCTAGTCGGATTTGAACCAACGATCAGGGAGTTGCAGTCCCACGCCTTAGCCACTTGGCTATAGACCCATTTATCACTTGCAAGTATTATTTTACACTAGCTAAAGGGGTTTGTCAATTGCCTTATTCATTTAATTATATGTTAAAAGTAGATTTCTAGTTACTTATTAGAAAAAATTTACTAAATATATGATAAAATTAACTATAATAGGAGGTGAAAAGAATGTGGTTATGGATTATCTTGGCAGTTAT
Source organism: uncultured Bacilli bacterium (assembly GCA_934177995.1). Taxonomy (GTDB): domain Bacteria; phylum Bacillota_I; class Bacilli_A; order RF39; family UBA660; genus Onthousia. Next base: position 84,694 of record CAKPPW010000001.1, on the reverse strand, counting down.
TATTTTAATTATTATTTATGTCTTCATCTTATATAATAATTTTATCAGTTTAGATAATAAAGTAAAAGAAGCGTTTTCTACAATGGATGTCTATTTAAAGAAAAGATGGGACTTAATTCCTAACCTAGTAGAAACCGTAAAAGGATATGCTAAATATGAAGAAGAAACTTTAACGAGGGTTACAAAATTAAGAAATAATATATATAATGAAATGACAAATGATGAGAAAATTATAAACAATGAAGAACTATCTAGTGATGTTTCTAAAATCATGGCTTTAAAAGAAGCTTATCCGGAATTAAAAGCTAATGAAAACTTTATTGATTTAAGTAATAAGCTAACAAAAATTGAAGATGATATAGCTAATGCTAGAAAATACTATAATGGAACAGTTAGAATCTATAATAATAAAGTGCAAATGTTTCCTAATAATATTTTTGCGAAAATTTTTGGTTACAAAACAAAAAGAATGTTCGAAACATCTTTAGAAGATAAACAAAATATAAGAATCAATTTATAATGGAGGGGTGTATGAAAAAACTTAGATTTTTATCTATTATATTATTTTTACTCTTAATAACTATTTTTCCAATAAATACAAATGCATTAAGCAAACAAACATCGTATATTAATATTAATAATACTGGATATTTAGAAGTTGATAACTTAAATATCTTTGATATTACTTTTAAAGACTACTCTACTACATCAACTAAAGCTTTTGGATTAACTGGAATAATAAAAAACAATTCTAATAGTAATATTGATTACTCGACTATTGTGTATTATTATGATAAAAATTATAATCTAATTGCTAAAAGTAATAAGCAAAGTATTGCTCCAGTTGCTAATAGCAGCTTTAATCTAATGTCTAATTTATCTATTATAAATGGACATAGTGTTAGCGAAATAGTTTATTATCAGTTAGAGGTTAATACTGATGGTGCTTACTATAGTAGTGATATGTTAACACCTAGTAAGGTTAGTGATTACTCTTATTATGATTATGTTCTTGATAAATATGATATTAATATTAAAATAAATGAAGATAATACTTTTGATGTTGTTGAAACAATTACTGCTTATTTTAACGAACCAAAACATGGGATATTTAGAACTATTCCATTAACTAATAAAATAACAAGACTAGATGGTAGTAAATCAACTAATAGAGCTAGAATAACAAACTTATCTGTTAATAGTAAATATAAGGTTTCAAGAGAAAATGGAAACTATAAGGTACAAATTGGTGATGCTAATAAAACTTTAATAGGTGAGCAAAACTATGTAATTAAATACACTTATAATTTAGGAAAAGATAAAATAAAAGACTATGATGAATTATATTACAATATTATTGGTAATAAATGGGATACAGCTATTGGTAATATAACTTTCACTATTACAATGCCTAAAGATTTCGACAGTAGCAAACTTGGTTTTTCTTCTGGTAGTACTGGTTCTACTGATAATTCTAATATTAAATACAATGTTAGCAATAATGTAATAACTGGAAAATATACTAGTATTTTAGGAAAGAACGAAGCTTTAACAGTAAGATGTGAATTACCAGATGGTTATTTTTCTAAAGCTAAAGATACTATAGAACCAGTATTATATATTGAATTTATAATTCCATTACTATTTCTTTTAATATCATTTTACTTATGGTGTAAGTTTGGTAAAGATGATAAAGTTATTGAAACAGTTGAATTTTATCCACCTGATGGTTTTAACAGTTTAGAAATTGGATTCTTATATAAAGGATATGCTGATAATAAAGATATAACTTCCCTACTTATTTATCTTGCTAATAAAGGATATATAAAAATAACTGAATCTCAGAGAAAATCTTTATTTTCTAAATATAAAGATTTTAAAATAACTAGGCTAAAAGAATATGATGGTGATAATGTTAATGAAGAGTTATTCTTAAAAGGATTGTTTCTAAAGAAGAGTTCAATTATATCATTGTTTAATGATAAATATGACTCTGATGATGAAAGTTATTTAAATGAAGTAAGATCATCAGATTTATATGATAATTTTTATATAACGATGAACAAAATATCATCTAATATAGATAATAAGGAAAACAAGTATAAGATTTACGAAAAGTCTGCATCTAGTAAAAAAATATTTATTATTTTAATGATAATTGTTACTTATTTACTTATAACTATTCCACCAATTATATTATTTGGACAAATTGAAACCATTCCGTTTGCAATAATTTTCCCTATAATTGGTTTTACGGTTTTATTTACATCTGTATTTGGAAAAACTGGTTCTGTTACTTTCATAAATGGTTCTGCTACTAAAACTGCTAACAATATTTATACAAAAATATTTGGATTAATTTGGGGACTAGGATTTGGTGGTGGACCATGGCTTGCTTTAGTTTTACCATTATTACTACAAGATAATAACTACTTAGTAATATACATTATAGGCTTAATTTGTATATTAGGAATGTTTTTATGCTTAAGATTTTTGCCTAAAAGAACTAAATATGGTAATGAAATATTAGGAAAAATAAGTGGATTTAAAAATTTTCTAGAAACAGTCGAAAAAGATAAACTAGAAGCATTAGTAGAAGAACATCCAACTTATTTCTATGATATATTACCATATACTTATGTCCTTGGTATTTCTGATAAATGGATTAAAAAGTTTGAATCAATCTCTATTGTTGCTCCTACTTGGTATGTTGGAAATAGTGATTTCAATTTAAATTCTTTCTCTTCATTTATTAATGATACTATGTCATCGGCAGAAAGTTCCATGTCAGCTAGTCCTAGTTCATCTAGTGGATCAAGTGGTGGTTCATCTGGAGGAGGATCATCAGGTGGAGGTTCCGGTGGTGGTGGAGGTGGCTCTTGGTAGCCATCTTTTTATATAAATAAAACTTACAAACAATAAAGTCTGTAAGTTGATTTTTTATGGAGCAGATGAGGGAAATCGAATCCCCGTCACAACCTTGGCAAGGTCATATTCTAACCACTAAACTACATCTGCAAATAAATTCATATTTAATATATCATAAAGAAATGAAATGAGTCAATCCCTAAGCTCATTTTTTATAAACAAAAATTATTATTTATCTGTAAATAGTAACACGAGAAAAACACAAATTTTTATTAATAATTGTTATAGTCATTATTTTATGATAAAATGTATACAGATGAAGGAAACTTCATATAATTAAAAAAGGATACATTTGATTTTACGGATCAGATGCTTCCCTATATTTAGAGATTTGCATCTGAGTTCAACAATAGTTGAATCAGATGCTATTTTTTTATCTATATAATAAAGTAAATATTATTATAAATAATAGTAATATTACAACAAAAGTTTGTCTTTTTGTCATAATTATCACCATCCTTCTAATTATAATAGAAGGGAAAGCATCTGATATTTAAATGTATCCGAATTAATAGTAACAAATAAATTATTAGATAACAATAGAACATGGCTAAAATATAGTACGAGAAAAGTAAGAATTTTAAACATGACCTAGTTTATGTTTTCTTTTCAAGCATATCTTTCTAAATAACTCTACAGGAATAACCGAAAAAGCACAGAAAAGCATAATTTCTATCTCCTTAAAACTAAGTCCTACTGTTCTAAATAACTCACCGCCATAATAAATAAGAATAAACTGAACTATTACAATGAACAATATAACTATCATAAACATTCTATTTTTAAATAGATTAGCAAAGATATTAAGCCTTGATGTTCTAGCATTAAAACTATTAAAAATACTTATAAAAATAAATAGTCCAAAGAAAGCAGTTAGAAAATACTTATCATTTATATCAGTTCTAAAGAATGAATGAATATAAGGGCTCTTTAAAAAGAAAATACAAAGTAGTGATGAATAAACACCGATAAATACTATTTCATGTATCATATAATTATTTAAAATAGGTTCATATCTATCTTTTGGTTTTTCCTCCATATATTCAAGAAGAGGAGCTTCATAAGAAAAGGCTATTCCTGCTAAAGTATCCATGACCATATTAATCCATAACATCTGAATAACTGTTACTGGCGTAGCTACTCCTATAAAAGGTCCAATAATTGATAAGAATACAGCACAGAAGTTAACAGTTAACTGAAAAATAATAAACTTTCTAATACTCTTAAAAATAGTTCTTCCATAAAGAATTGCCTTAGTAATTGAATAAAAATTATTATCAAGTAAGATAATATCACTTGCTTCTTTGGCTACTTCTGTACCACTATTCATAGCAAAACCTACATCAGCTTTCTTTAAAGCCGGAGCATCATTCACTCCATCGCCCGTCATCCCTACTACTAATTCTTCTTCCTCAGAAATTCTTACTAGCCTACTCTTATCTTGAGGAAGGGCTCTTGCTACTACTCTTAGATTTCTTAAGTTTTTCTTTAATTCACTATCAGACATATTAGCAAGATCAGTACTAGTTAATACTAAATCAGTACTAGTTTTTATAATACCAACTTCTCTTGCTATAGAAGTAGCTGTTTCTTTATTATCTCCAGTAATCATTACTACTTGAACACCAGCATTTTGAACAATACTAACTGCTCCTTTACTTTCTTTTCTCAATTCATCCTTAATAAGTAGTAAAGACAAAAGAACAATTTCATCACTATCATTCTTACTATAACCAGTTAAAATAACTCTAATACCGCACTTTGTATACTCATCTAATTTTTTTAAAAGTGTAGAAGATATAAACCTAGTCTCTCTACCATCAAGTGATAAATACTTACTACATTTTTTTAATAACAACTCAGGACTTCCCTTAATATAAGTGATATTTCCATTATCATTAACCACTACCTTAGAATATTTATCTTTACTATTAAAAGATTTTTCTTTAATCTTTGGTAATATAACTGGTTTCTTATTAGAAATAAAGTTTACACAAGCCTGATCGGTAGCATTACCACCAATAAATTTTTTTGTTACCTTATCATAGCTGCAACTATTATTTTGAATTAAAGATTCATCTAATAATCTTAAGTATTTTTTATGACTAATCAGTTCCTTATTACTATTAACTACTTTCCCATCTCCTAAAATCATCCCTATTACTTCAAGTTCACCTTTAGTAAGCGTACCTGTCTTATCCGTAAATAAGATATTTAAACTACCAGATGTTTCTATTCCTACTAGTTTTCTAACTAAGATATTATCTTTAAGCATCCTTTTCATATTACTAGATAAAACTAAAGTTATCATCATTGGTAATCCTTCTGGGACTGATACTACTATCATCGTTACTGCTAGAGTTAAAGCATATAAAAGATGAGCAAACAATAAAGAAAAATCACTACAATAGACAATTATTTTATTTATATCAAACTGATTATTGATAACTAAAGAAAAGAATAGATATGACAAAGCAACAAAGAAGGCGGAACAATAACCAATTCTACTAATTATAGTTGCTAAATGTCTTAATCTAGATTTAAGAGGGCTTTCTGGCTGAACATCTTGTAACTCTTTCGCTATTTTTCCATAGAAAGTATTAACCCCTACTTTAGTTACTAACATCTTACCAGTACCTTGATAAATAACACTACCTCTAAATAGCTCATTTGTTTCTTTAGGATTAAGTCCTTTTTTAAAAGGATACTTATATATTTCTTTACTTTCTCCTGTAATTGATGATTCATCAATCGTTAAATTACCTTCTAGTAAAACTCCATCAGCTGGTATTTTTTCACCATACTCTAAAAGAATAATATCCCCTACTACTATCTCTTCAATAGGAATAGTAACAATACCTTCAAATCTCTTTACTTTAGCTTTAGTCTTAGAAGCTTCTTGTTGTAACTTATCAAAAGCTTTCTCACTACCATACTCAGATAAAGTAGAAATAAATGATGCTAGAAAGATAGCTATTGCTATACCAACTGTTTCATACCAGTCAAAGTCTTTAATTAAAAATATAGTCTTTATTCCAAGAGCAATTAATAAAATACGAATTATAGGGTCACCTAAACTCCTAAGTAATTGTTTAAAAAAGGTATCTCTATGAATAGTTTCTAAAGCATTATTACCATATTTTTCTCTTGACCTAGTTACCTCTTCTCTACTTAATCCATCAATTCTAATCTTTTCCATAGATACCCTCCTAATAAATGGTATGTTAAGTTAAGGAGTAGTATCTTAGTAATAACTATCTAAAATTAGACAAAAAAACAGATAAGAGTTAACTTACCTGTTACTTATATTCTTATTTACTTTTTACTAACGCGATATAATTATTTACTTGGCTAGCCCAAGTAGTACTAGCTGCATATTTAGGTCCCATAGCATTTGCTGTAGTTAAACCTTTAGATACATAGTTTTTATATAGATTATCAATATAACCCATAATACCTTCATCTAAAGTAGGATATGCTTTATAGCTTCCTCCTCCACAAGATGGTCCGCCTTTTTGTCCACCTACATTGTTACAACTACGAACTAGATTACTACACATTCCACTATTACAACCAGTTTCATGTAAAATAATAGCAGTAGCTAAATAAGGATCAACACCTAATTGTAGAGAATAACTAGCGATTAAGTAACCTTTTCCAGCTATTGTTGACTTTAAACTTCTATTTAATTTTTCTGCTAACTGATTTAGAGTCATTCCATCATAAACGATTGGATCAACTGGTGTAGTTGAGACGTCTTCATAAGTAGTTATCTCTTTAACTTCATCTTGAACTTCTACCTCTTCAGTAGGAGTATTATCATCTGTTAAAGGATTTTCAACTTTCTCTTCTACTATATTATTATTATTTTCATTTTCTTTTTGACTTACTTTTTCTACTGTACCAGAAGATAAATCCTTCATAGTAACTTTTTCATAAATTACACTATTTTCCTTTTCTATTTGAAAAGACCTATATTGTAAAAATATGGCGGCTCCTATCATTGAAACTCCTAAGAATCCAAGTGATAAGCTAAGCCTATTCGCTTTTTTCATAGTTCCTCCTTCAAATAAGAACATCTATATTGTAGCAAATATGTATAGTTTTGTCAAATTGGTGACTTTTTAACAATAAAGTCTTGTATTTTATTATATTATTTATCTAGAAAAAAGGACTAAACTTCTATCAAGCTTAGTCCTACTTTTTTATGTTCTAAATCAATACTATCAACATAGCAGTCAACTATATCTCCTACTGAAAATCTTTCTGATGGATGACGTAAATACTCATTACAAAGCTTAGAGATATGAGCTAGTCCATCATTCTTTAAACCAATATCAATAAATAGCCCAAAATCGACAACATTACGTACTGTTCCTTGTAGTTTTTCACCCTTTTTCAAGTCTTCAATATGTAGAATATCACTTCTTAAGACTGGTTGTGGATACTTATCTCTTAAATCTCTTTCTGGTTGTTTTAAACTAGAGATTATATCATCAAGAGTATATTTATCAATATCAAGTTTTTTTATTATCTCATCTTCATTTATTTTATCTAATGCTTCAATTAGTTTCTCACTACCTAAATCATTTACAGATAGATTTAAATATTCTAATAGTTTCTCTACTTTTTCATAGCTTTCTGGATGGACACTTGTTTTATCAAGAGGATTATCACCATCTACTATTCTTAAAAATCCAATAGATTGTTCATATACCTTTGGAGTCATTCCCTTAACTTTTAGTAATTCTTCACGAGACTTAAACTTTCCTTTTTTATCTCTTGTATCAATTAATTCTTTAATAACTTTTTTATTTAATCCTGATACATAAGAAAGTAAACTGCTACTTGCTGTATTAATATTAACTCCTACTCCATTAACAGTTTTTAATACAACAAATCCTAGTGATTCATCAAGTTTTTTCTCAGGTACATCATGTTGATATAATCCAACACCAATACTTTTAGGATCAATCTTAACAAGTTCTGCTAAAGCATCTTGAATTCTTCTACCAATAGAAATAGCACTTCTTTTTTCTACCGTTAAAGAGGGAAATTCACTAATTGCCAAAGGACTAGCTGAGTAAACTGATGCTCCTGCTTCACTTACTATTACATACTCTACTTTTCTTTTAGCATCTTTTATAGTATCAGCAATAAAGGCTTCACTTTCTCTAGATGCCGTTCCATTACCAATAGCAATTATATCAATATTATACTTATCAATTAGTTCTAGTATCTTCTTTTTACTACCTTCTATATCATTATGTGGTTCAGTTGGATAAATAACTGCTATTTCAAGTGGTTTACCAGTCTTATCAAGTACTGCTAATTTACATCCTGTTCTAAAAGCTGGATCATACCCTAAAACTACTTTATCTTTTAATGGTGGCGTAAGTAAAAGATGTTCTACATTAGATGAAAAGTTTTCAATAGCTCTATCTTCACCTTTTTCTTTTAAGTCTGCTCTTATCTCTCTTTCTACACTAGGAAGAATTAATCTTTTCAAACTATCTTTAATAGCAGATTTTACTAAAGGATTAACAAAAGATTCCCTCTTAATTATTTTCTTTTCTAAAAACTCTATAATTTTTTCTTCATCATAATCAAGTTTTACAGTTAAAACCCCTTCTTTTTCTCCCCTATTAATTGCTAAAATTCGATGTGGTTTTAATCCTTTTAATGGTTCAGAAAAATCATAATAGATAGTATAAGTAGCATTTTCATCTACACTATTTTTCTTTTTCTTACTAGTAAGTGAAGCATTTTTATATAGAAAACTTCTAATCCATTTACGATAATAAGCATTATCACTTATCCATTCAGCAATAATATAACTAGCTCCAGTTAAGGCTTCATCTATAGTTTTCACCTTATCACTAACAAACTTACTAGCTAAACTATCAAGACTACCAGTCTCTTTAAAAGTCATAATCATCTTAGCAAGTGGTTCAAGTCCAAGAGCAATAGCTTCTGTTGCTTTAGTTTTCTTCTTTTCTTTATATGGTCGATATAGATCTTCTACTTCTACTAATTTTTGACAAGCTAAAATTTCATTTTTTAACTCTTCTGTTAACATCTTTTTTTCATCTATTAATCTAATTACATCTTCTTTTCTCTTTAATAGATTCTCTTGATAAACATATACTTCTTCTATCTTTCTAATTACTTCTTCATCTAATGCTCCAGTTGCTTCTTTTCTATATCTTGCAATAAATGGAATAGTATTTCCTTCACTTAGTAAAGTTAAAACTGTTTGTACTTGTTTTTCACTAATGTTTAAATCTTTACTCATTTCTTTAATAATCATTTCATTCATCTTGTATTACCTTCCTTACTAATTAATTATAATATCTAAAATACTTACTTTTCAAGAAATTTCAAAAGAAAAGAAGCTGAGTGCTCCTATTTATTTTCAAGAGAAGAAATATATCTACACACATCTCCCCAATTATTAACTTCTTTTACATAGTCATTTTCTGCTAATCTTTTCAAATTAGTGTCTCTAAAATATAATGTTTTAACTCCATTAGTTGAAAGTTTCTCTATGATTTTATAATCATCATCTATCATAATATCTATATTTTCTTTCTTACAAGTAGCTAATTTATCAGTCTGCTTCCAGTAGTATTTATTAAAAACTATGTTACCTTCATTTAATATTCTTTTTGCATCTGCCTCCATTTCTTCCATAAAATCATCATCTGGAGTTAGTCCCCTAGCTGTTATAACAACAAATTCATGTCCTTGATTTTTTAAATACTTATAAGCTTCAACAAATCCTGGCATCAAGTGACTATTTCTTGATACTGATAAGAAATACTTGTCGGTAAAATCTTTTTGTTGTTCTCTTGTCCAATTATAACGTGTCTTAAACTTTGGTTCTTCTCTATTTACTAGATTATTTCCTTTTAAATCAATTAAATCATATAATTCTTCGTAAACTCTAAATGTTGTCTCACTATCAATTACAACCCCATCTAAATCTATTCCTATCCTCATATTAAACGACTCCTCTTCCATATAAATAATCAATTAATTTTATTATCTCTTTATCATATATTTGTCTAGATTCTTCAAAGTATAGTATTTTTTCTCTAAGATCAGGTAGTAGTTCAATAATTTTTTCCATACTCTGATTATTATCTAAGCAATTTTTCCATCGGTTAACTCCGACAAAATCTAATTTATCAGCATCTCTTATTATAAGTCCTTCATTTGTCTCTGGCATCATATTCCATTTATGACTTTCTATTGCTTTATAGCACTGCTTAATCAAATCAGCTGGATAATTTCTAATAGTCATCTCTTTTAATAACATTTCTGCAGACTTCTTTTCATGTCCTTCTGCTTCAAATACTCTGCCAACATCATGCCAATATGCTGAAATAATACAAACATCATAATTAACTTCTATTTCTAACATATTTAGTAAAATTTTTGTATAATTAACTACATCTAACATATGAATTACATTATGTTTCTTATCATTACTTTTTTTCATATAATTAACTGCTATTTCTATTAAATCTCTATATTTTTCTTCTATCTCTTTAAATTCCAAAACAATCTCCTATTTAGTTGTCTCTTCTTCAATCCAATTTAGATAATCTTTACTTACACTAGTTAAATCAAAAACAGCAAATTCAAAGCACTCATAACTATGAACTGATTTTATAGTTTCATATATTTCCTTTATATGTTTCTTTTTTGTCTTCATTAATAGTAAAAGCTCTCTAGCAGATTCTCTTTGCTGTTTAAAGTTCCAATAACTTTCACTATTTACAACCTGACAACTAGATACTAGTTTATTATCTAATAATTTATTTACAATTATACTTACTTCTTCTTCATTATCAAAAGCTGATTCAATCATACAAAAGTCATTCATTATTCATCTCTCCTTAATTTATATTTTAAAAGAAAAACACTACAAAATATTATAATAAGTTTATCTCTTCTAATAACAAGCCAGTATGTTTACTTATTTCCTCTTTTGATAAATTTGTATTTAATAAGCTTCTAGCTATTTCTATTTGCTTTTCTCTTTCACCCTCAACTTTGCCTTTATCAATCCCCTCCAAGTAAGCAGTTTCTCTTGTCATTTCATTTACTTTTTCTGCATCATAATAGGCATTAAACTTATCATCTTTTCTTAGTCTATCTAACTCATCCATAATAACAATTCCTTCCTTATTACTATTTACTATTCTTTCAAGACTATTATTATCTTTAGCAGTTAACATCGATAATAACATCTCGTTCTTATTGTCACCATTATAACAAATGTCCTTATAATTTTCTAGATAGACATCATAGATTTTTACCCCTTTCTTTACTAAATCATAATTCTTATTTCTAAGTTCATATAGCAATACACCAGAACCTTTAGTAAATTTTTCTCTATTTAGATTTATTTGGATTACCTGTTTAGCATAATAGTTATTTCCTTTTTCATGTCTACTACCAGCAAGTCTAAAAGCATAAGTTAGATTTTTTATTGAGGAATACTCTCCTATTTGATTATTAATTTCAATATTAACTAGTATGTCACCATTTTCAAGTAGTAAATCAAGTCTTAAATCTTTAATATTATTACCAGAGTTTAGTTCATTATCTACTAGGATGTAGTTAGTTAAATCAATACCGATTATATCACTAAACAATTCTAAATAAATATTTCTAGTTTCTTTCTTTTTCATTAAATATTTCATAGTTGTATCTGCTAGAATACTAATAAATTTGTTATCGTTCATTTTCTATTTTTCCTTTCTTTTTTTAGAGTGTGATTACTATAGCAGATACATTTTTTAATTGCAAACAGCCAATTTTCAAATTTCCGGCTCACATTTTCGGTGATTTTACATTTTGAATACCTGAAATAATAAAATTCAGGATAGTTTTTACCCTGAATTTACAAAATTGGCATCGTCTAAATTTTTTTATCTTTTTAAAAGCCAAGTCTTAATATTTCGAATTGAGCATTTAAACTAGTACCTTTACTTCTAGCCTCACTACTAGTTGCATATAAAAGATCAAAAGCAAACTTTTTGCCTTCATCTCTTCCAATATCAGGTCCTCTATCTAGTACTATTCCAATAAAGGTACCTTCCCTACTATTTGATACTCTTACAATTGTCCCAAAAGGATATTTTTTATCTCCTGCTAGAATACGTACTTCATTATACTGACTATCCATATAAGTAATATTATTTTCATTTATTCTATAACCTGAAGATGTATGTGTTCCAATATCAGAACCATAACCACTCATTTTTCCAGTAAAAACTTCACCCTGATAATACTTATTAGTAGAAGTGTTAGTAGTATTATCACTACTAACTGGTATAGATTCTTCCTCTTTTGGAGTATTAACTACTACCTTTTTCTCTTCTTGAACTTTTTCTACTGCATCTTTACTATTATCTTCTTCTTTAGCTTCTACAGTAGGAGTATCCTCTTTTATTTCTTTAGTTATTATACTACTATTAACAAAAGTATCTAGCCTTTTAACAGATATTGATTTACTATTTGGTACTACTGTCGTCACTGTTAAAATAGTAGCCATAACTAGACAAGTATCTATAAAAATACATAATTTTTTCATTCAATCACCTATTAATATTTTACTAGTTAGATAAATAATTGGCAATAGTAATTATTCCCATCACCTCTAATCACCAAAATAACTCTTTATAACATCATAGTCAGAATATGGAAGATATTCTTTACCAATAGCCATATAATTATCTCTACCTTTACCAGTAATAAATACTATATCATCTTTTTCTGCCATCGATAAAGCCTTATATATAGCATCTTTTCTATCAATAATTCTCTCATAATTAGTTAAATTTGATTTTGATACTAAATCATCAATTATTTGATTAACATCTTCTTCTCTTGGATCATCCATTGTAAAAATAACATAATCAGATTTTTCTAAAACTACTTTACCCATACCTGGTCTTTTTTCTTTTTCTCTTCCACCAGCTGATCCTGTAACAGTAATTATTCTATTTTTCTTTATTTTATCTAAATATGTAAGTATCTTATCCAAAGCATCAGTTGTATGAGCATAATCTAACATAATCATATATTTATCAGTGAATGATAAAACTTCTAATCTTCCTTCTATCTGGTTTAAGTTTTCTACTCTTTTTAATACTTCATCTATATTAATACCTTTAGCAAGACAAGTCAAAATAGCAGGAGCAAGATTAAAGACATTAAACTCACCTAGTAATGGACTTAAAACAGTGTAGTCCTGATTATTATATCTAAAAGTAATTTTCATCTTACTACCTTGTTCTTCATAATTCTTTATATAAAGCGTATCACTTTCATTCATACCATAAGTTAAAATAGTACCTTTACTATTATGTAAAACCCTTTCATAGTTTACATCCATACTATTAAGGATAGAGTAACCATCTTCACTAACTTGTCTAAATAGTTGACACTTACAATCTATATAATTATCTAAAGTCTTATGAATATTTAAATGGTCTTCTGTAATATTAGTAAGGATTGCAATATGATACTTTATATCGTCAAGTCTGTGTCTAAAGAAAGCTTCGCTTGACGCCTCCATCACTGTTGTTTTACACTTATCATTTACAAATTCATCTAGATACATGTAAAGTCTATCAACATCAGGAGTAGTATTACGCATTGGTAAAGACTTATTTTTCCACTTACGACCATTAGTACCAAGATAAGCACAATCATCTCCTAATAATTGATAAATAATTTCTGCTACAGTTGTTTTGCCATTAGTACCAGTAACACCTATCATTTCCATTTTCTTATAAGGATAATCATAATACTTAGAACATAACTCCCTTAAATAGTTATTAGTATTTGCTACTTTTATTATAGGAACAGGCTTATCACCTACATCTTTAGATACTACAACAGCACAAGCTCCATTTTCTATAGCTTCATCTATAAAGTCATGTCTATCTGCAGTAACCCCCATTGTACAGACAAAAATATCTCCTTTTTTGACATCCTTAGAGTTTATTTTTATCCCTGTTACTTCACGATTACTATCTATATTATTAAAAAGTTCATTTAATTTTTTCATATCATCACCTACTACTAGTATAGTCGAAACCTAAAAAGAAATAAACATTTACTTTTTAGGAAATCTAATTATTTTATCGTCATTAGAAAGAGTCTTTACTTTTGCTTTCTTCAACTTATTAGCATAATCTTCTCTACTACCTCTATATAATGTCTCTTCAGCTAGAATGGAATTTGCTAGAGAAGATAAAGTTACACTATTCTTAGAGTCTACTGCTGTATAAGCAAAACTTCTTCCTAGAATATTTAAGGCAAGAGTTGGATTACAAAGATTATCACTATAATTTCTATGATTCTTTTTAGTAGATTCAATTAATAATCTAATTGATTTATCAGCATCTTCCATTTTTATATTTAATTTATTTTCATACTCTACTCTCTTAGTATTTAATATATCATAAAGAACCTCATCATTTGGTTCATCAACAACTACCTTGTTAAATCTTCTTCTAAAAGCTTTATCTTCTAGTATATACTTTTCATATTCTAAAGTAGTAGTAGCCCCTATTATCTGTATTCTTCTATTGCTTAAATAAGACTTCATAATATTTGCTACATCAATATTATCACTAGAACCTTTGCCTGCTCCCATAATCATATGTATTTCATCAATGAACAGTATTGTATTCTTATCTTTTTCTAAACTACTAATTAACTTATCAAGTTTAGCTTCTAAATCTCCTCTATAGGTAGTATTAGCTATTAATTTTACTAAATCTAAGAAAAATATTTTTTTATCTTTCAGTATATTAGGAACTTTATTATTATTAATAAGATATGCTAAATGTTCAACTACTGCTGTCTTACCTATTCCAGCCTCACCAGTTATAATTACATTACCAGGAGCAATTAAACTAGCTTCTAAATCTCTTATTTCTTTTTCTCTTCCTTTTATATTTTTACCAATATCACCAGTTAAATAGTAACCAAAACCAGTCAAATTACTTTTCTCTTTAACAGGCTTAACATCTTCTAAAGAATTATCCTCATCTAAGCAAAGTAAACCTTTATTTACATTTGATATATCTATACCATTATCTTTAAAAAAACTTTTTATAGCATCACTATCATCATTATATTCATAAATAACATTCCCTGCTAAATTAATTATATCTATTTGATTCCACTCATATGTCTTAGTTATTCTTTGTAAAAAGCTACCATAGCCATGTATAAACTCTGATTCTAACTGATCAGGATATAGTTCTAAAGTATCAGCCAAATCAACATCTAAATAATCAGCAATCTTTTTTATAGTGATACCTTCTTTTTTAAAATAATCATTTAATTTCTTATCATTATCTAAGATAGCTATAAGAGTAGCAAAAGAATATTTATCTACTATATCCATTGGCTTTTCCAATGAATGTGAATAATAATAAATTTTTTTATCTTCTAAAGTCTTATATATTTCAATAGATTTAAAAACCGTCTCCTTAACTTTTTTATCTGCTAAAGATTCAAATTCTAAATAATCAGATTTAAACATACAAATTCCCCCTTTTGATAGACAAAAGCAGAAAGATTATCTTCTTTCTACTCTTAGTCCTACAACTATATCATTTAATTCCATATCTTTTTCAATATTTTGATCTTCAATTAAAGAATCTGCTAATGTTTCATTTTTAATATATTCATCATATGATGCTAACATCTTATCAAACATTTCATCTCCATGATAATATAGGTTAATATGATCAGTTATTACAAAATCTGCTTCTTTTCTTAAATTTTGTACTTTTCTTACTACTTCTCTAGCAAGTCCTTCTAATATTAAGTCTTCTGTTAATGATGTATCAAGAACAATACTTGTCTTACCATTACTTGCAGCACAATAACCTTTCTTATTCTTAAGAGTTGTTAATATCATATCTTCTGTAACATCAATTTCTTCTCCTAAGAAGTTCATCTTAAAGTATCCAGCTTTTATCTTATTAACATCATTAATATCTAGCTTACTAACAGCTTCTTGAAAGTCCTTCATCTTAGGTCCAAATACCTTACCTACTACTTTAAAGTTTGGCTTAACGATATAATCCATATACTCAGTCATATCATCTTTATATACGATTTCTTTAATGTTAAGTTCTTCTTTAATTATACTTTCAAAGTCTTCAATAACAGCTTCATCAACAAGTGGTAAAATCATAAAGTTAAGAGGTTGTCTTACCTTAATAGCTGCATCTTCTCTAGCATTTCTTCCTAGACTACAAATATCTCTTACAAGTTCCATTCTCTGTTCTAAGTCTTTTGATAATAACTCTTCATCAACTTTAGGGAAATCTTCTAAATGAACAGATGTCTTGCCTGTTAAATTTTGATAAATCTCTTCTGAAATATATGGTGTAACAGGTGCCGTTACTTTAGCTAGTGTTAGTAATGTTTCGTAAGTTGTTAAGTATACTGCTTTTTTATCTTCAGTTAATTCACTAGCCCAGAATCTTCTTCTATTACTTCTAATATACCAGTTAGAGAAATCATCATTAATAAAGTCTACTATCTTATGAACAACAATATTAAGATCATACTTTTCATAACCTTCAGTTACATCTTTAACCATATGATTAAGTCTAGATAATAACCATCTATCAGTTAAATCACGTTTAGCTACGGGAATATTATATTCTCTAGGATCAATTTTATCAGCATTCGCATACATCTCAAAGAATGAGTAGGCATTTTTAAATGTTGATAAATATTTAGAATATACTTCTTTTAATCCATCATCATCAAACTTTATAGGTGACCAAACTGGTGACACATAAGGTAAATAGAAACGAATTGTATCTGCTCCATACTTTTTCATAGTAGTAAATGGTTCTACAATATTTCCTTTACTCTTACTCATCTTTTTACCAAACTTATCTAATAATAAGTCATTTACTAAAACATTTTTATATGGTGCTTTACCAGTTACAAAGGTTGATATTAATAATAAGGTATAGAACCATCCTCTTGTTTGATCAATTCCTTCACAGATAAAGTTAGCTGGGAACTGTTCTTCAAATAATTCTTTATTTTCAAATGGATAATGATATTGAGCAAAAGGCATAGAACCAGAATCAAACCAGCAATCAATTACTTCCTTAACTCTTGACATTTCCTTACCACAATCTGGACAAGTAATATGAACATTATCAACATATGGTCTATGTAAATCTATAGATTCATCTATCTCTTCAATAGATTTTGCTACTAATTCTTTACGAGAACCAATCATTTCCATATGACCACAAGAACATCTCCAAAGTGGTAATGGTGTTCCCCAATAACGGTTTCTTGAAATTGCCCAATCATTCATATTTAATAACCAGTTACCAAATCTTTTTTCTCCAACAAATGATGGATACCAGTTAACACCATTATTATTTTTAACTACTTGGTCTTTTAATTTAGTAACTTCCAAGTAATATGATGGTTTAGCATAGTATAGAAGTGGTGTTCCACAACGCCAACAATGTGGATAGTCATGTTTTATTTTTTCTTTCTTAAATAGTTTATCATTTTCTTTTAAGTATTTAATAACATCTATATCTACATCAAAAACATTTCTACCTCTCCAAAGTCCAGCCGTATAACATCCATCTTCTCCTACTGGATTTAATACTGGTAAATTATATTTCTTACCAACATTATAATCATCTTGTCCAAAAGCAGGTGCAATATGAACAATACCAGTTCCAGCATCCATTGTTACATAGTCATCTACGGTTACAAAGAAAGCTTTCTTATCTACTTTAAGACTTGGTATTAACTGTTCATATTCCATATATTCTAAGTTCTTACCACTATACTCTTCTAAGACAGTATAGTCATCTCCTAATACTTTATTAGCTAAAGCTTTAGCTACAATAAACTTAGTACCACGACTTTCAGCTAAAATATATAATTCTTTAGGATTAACACATAAAGCTACATTACTAATTAAAGTCCAAGGCGTAGTAGTCCAAACTAAGAAGTAAACATCTTCATCTTTCTTTTTCATTGGAACAATAACTGTATTAGCTGTAACTTCTTTATATCCTTGAGCTACTTCATGAGAAGCAAGTCCCGTTCCACATCTTGTACAAAATGGTAATATTTTATGTCCTTCATAGAATAATCCTTCATCAAAGAATTTCTTTAGTATCCACCACTCTGTTTCAATATAGTTATTATCATAAGTAACATAAGGATGCTCTAAATCAATAAACTGTCCCATTTCCTTAGTAAGATCAGAGAAAGCCTTTTCATTCTTCCAAACACTTTCCTTACATTTTTTATTAAACTCTTCTATACCGTATTCTTCAATATCTTTCTTAGAGTTAAACCCTAGTTCCTTTTCTACTTGCAACTCTACAGGAAGTCCATGCGTATCCCAACCTACTTTTCTTAAGACACGATATCCTTGCATAGTTTTATATTTACAAAATGTATCTTTTAAGAATTTTGCCATCATATGATGAAGTCCAGGCATTCCATTAGCCGTAGCAGGTCCATCATAGAAAACAAAGTTCTCAGAGTCTTTTCTATTATCAATACATTTCTTTAAGATATCTTCATTTTCCCATTCTTTAGCAATTTCTAATTCAATATTATGTACATCGCCTTTTTTTAATTCTTTAAATTCCATAGTATTTCCTCCTTATAACAAAAAAATCTATGCTGAAAGGACGTATATTTCCGTGGTACCACCTTTCTTCATAGATTAATCTATCTTATTCTAGTTAACGTCTAGTCCCCGTCTTTATCTTATCCATAAAGCACAACTTGAAAGTGATCTAAAATAAGTTCCATCTCCTTTTTCACCAACCAAGAAGTCTCTACTAATTTTCCTTATTTCCGTCTTTCGCACTTGTTTTTCTTAATTAATATACCATTTAATAGTATGTTTGACAAGATAATTTTAAAACTTTTTTCAGACTATCCTTACACAATAGTAACAGTTCCATTACCACCTAACTTATCTTCCAGTCAACTCTTAGTAATCTCACCTTTAGGTATTATGTTTATGGTAGATGAAATCTGAGTTTTGTAGCAAAATATTTTCAAATAATGCATAGTCACTTTTTCTATAAAATTTACATTTACACGTCTTCTTACAGTCTTATTATATCACACAATTTTTGATAAACAAGTCTAGAGGAATGAAGCTAAGAGATTCAAAGAATATAAGGTAGTTATATAAATAAATTATTTTTTATATTTACTACCACAATTAATAGAGTATTTTAATAACGATAAAGAAACTATAAAGGAATTATTACCAAAAGTTAAAGAAGAAAAAAGTTCTTCTTTATTGTTAGAAAATAACAAAGAAATTAATAATAAAAACAAAAAATAAGGTTTAGAACAATCTTAATATGAAAAAGCACCTATTTAAGTAAGTGCAAATCTTATGTAATAAAATCTTTAACTTACTAGAGATACTTATATCCCGATATTATTGAAATTAAGTATAAAACAAAATCAAAAATTATAAATTAATTTTTTTATCCAATTCGATTTTTATTTCCTCAATTATGTGTCCTATATTACCTTCTCCAGCATATTTATTCATATCAAAAAAGTTATCGTTTATATCAACCCATTCAAGTTTATTAACTTCTTCAACTAGGCATACATTTTTATTCAATATGCCATAATATACTTCAATTGACTTACCCAAAGTAATATATTCAATATTCATAAAGTGAATTAAAGAAATATTATTGCGGTTAATATTTGTTTCTTCGCTCAACTCTCTATAAGCTTCATTTAATCCATCATTTTCTTTATCAATTTTTCCTCCAACTAAATTAAACAACCCTTTGTAAGGTTCTTTCGTCCTTCTACACATCAAAGTTTTATTTAAGTCTTTTTCAAAAACCACTATTACATTATATTTTTTCACTCTAACACCTCCACATTATTATAACATATCAAGAATTAAATTTAATGTTTTTCACAATTTTTTTTAAATACTCTTGATATGACTGATTTTCGTAAAAAACAAAACAACACTTTGAGTTTCTAGCTACTCGACCAAAAGAAACCACAACTTCATTTGCCTTTTGTATTATACATCAAATTTTTATGAACACTAAAAAAACAAGAAATTTGAATTAATAAAATCTATGAAAACTTAATTTTAAGAGGAAGGAATGAAAGGACACTTTTAAATTACAAAAGTTGTTTGCTTAGATTCTTTAATTATTATAATAAAAATATTAATGTAAATATTAAAAATCTGTAATTAGTAACCAGGTGATGATAAAATTCTCCATACTAATTTCCATAAAGTTTCAATTATTAATTTACTCTTTTTAACTGAATCAAAATTAAATAATTGTACCATTATTGAAAGAGAGAGTTCTTACTATATTATTTTTCTTAGGAGTATATTTAGTGAAAGTTCCACTTACGGTTATAGTATCACCTTTACTATACTTTTTTAATTTAGATGTATCTTTTAAATCAAACTCTGCCTTTGTGGTATAACTACCACCATCTTTATCTTCATATATAAGTACTATTTTCTTATTAGTCTTATCAATAGAATCTATCTTACCTGTTACTATAAAAAATTGCTTATAAGAGTTTTTTAAGGCTTCTTTTGGATTATTTCTAAAAGAAATAGCTAATTCTTCTACAGTAGTAGCCTTGGTTGTTGGATCATATTTAAGAGTCCAGCTACCCACTACTGTAGTATTTCTTCCATCTTTAACTTTATATTTGATAACTTTATATCCTAATCCATAATATTCTTTGGTTCCACCATCATTATGAGTTTTTACTTTTACTGCAAGAAATGGTCCTACACTAGTATAATTTGCTACTAAAATATCTATAAATATAAGAGTACCTAATACTAAAGCGACTATCATGATAATAGTAAACTTTTTCTTTAACTTCTTTTCTTCATCAATAGTTACATAATTACTGTCGTCAAAACCACTATGATTATCATTTTCAAGTTTTAATCCCATACTACTCATTTTCCTTTCTTAACTTATCTAAGAAATCTTGTTCACTCCAAATAGGAATACCAAGTAATTTAGCTTTATCATATTTACTACCTGGATTCTCTCCTACTATTACTACATCAGTTTTAGATGAAACACTTTCTATACATTTTCCACCTCTAGTTACAATATTATCTTTTGCTACATCTCTAGTTAATTCTTTTAAGGTTCCTGTTAAAACAAATCTTTTACCAGAAAAGTTTTCATCTAATACTTTCTTCTTACCAAGATATTTCATATTAAGTCCTAACTCTTTTAACTTATTAATTAATTCTAAATTAGTAGAGTCGCTAAAATATTCTACCACACAACTAGCAATTATGGAACCAATATCATCAATATCTGTTAATTCATCTAGAGTTGCTTTAGATAACGCATCCATAGTTTCAAACTTTTCTGCTAATATCTTAGCTTTTTCTTTACCAACATGAGGAATACCTAAACCAAATAATAATCTTTCTAAAGAGTTTTTCTTGCTTTCTTCTATTGCCTCAAGTAATTTACTAATAGACTTTTCTCCATATCCTTCTAAGTTTACTAAGTCATCTTTATGATTTTTTAATAAATATATATCACTAATATCTCTTATAAAGTGAAAGTTATAAAGGTCTTCCATTATTTGATCACCTAGTCCCTGAATGTTCATTGCACCTTTTGAAACAAAATGAATAAAACTTTCAACATGTCTTGCTGGACATAACTTATTAGGACAATAGTAATCTACTTGTTCATCCTTTTTTACTAACTTAGTACCACAGATAGGACACTCACTAATCATTACAAAGTCTTTTTCAGCTCCTGTTCTTCTTTCCTTTTTAGCTTCTACTACTTCTGGAATTACATCCCCTGCTTTTCTAATAGATACTATATCTCCTATTTTTAAGTCTTTTTCTTTAACATACATATCATTATGAAGCGTAGCTCTTGAGATAGTACTACCCATTACAATAACTGGTTCTAAGATTGCATTAGGAGTTATTTGACCGGTCCTACCTACTGTAAAGATAATATCCTTTAACTTAGTTAATACCTCGGTAGCGGGAAATTTATAAGCGATAGCCCACCTAGGAGTCTTAGCAGTATAACCTAGTTTTTGTTGAGTCTCAATAGAATCAACTTTTATAACAATACCATCAATATCATAAGGAAGACTATCTCTAATAGCTGCTTTTTCATGAATATAGTCCATTACTTCATCTATATTCTTTACTACTTTATTATTAGGATTAGTCTTAAACCCTAGCTTATTAAAATATTCTAAAGCCTCATGATGAGTCTTAATTCCATAGTCTAGGGGATTTGGTAAATGATACAAAAAAGCATCTAAGTTACGTTTAGCAGCTACCTTAGAATCTAATTGTCTAATAGAACCAGCAGCTGCATTTCTAGTATTCTGTAATAAAGGAAGATTCTTTTCTTTTCTTTCCTCATTTAGTCTTTTTAAAGTATCCTTACTCATAAATATTTCGCCACGTACTTCAATAGTTACAGCATCTTTCAATTTAAGAGGAATACTTTTAATAGTTTTAACATTATGAGTGATATCTTCTCCTACTACTCCATTACCTCTAGTAGATGCTGATACAAGAATACCATCTTCATAATGAAGAGAAACTGATAAACCATCTATCTTTAATTCGCAAACATACTCCGGATGAAATCCATTAGATTCTATTCTCTTTAGAAAAGCAAGTATCTCTTCTTCACTAAAAACATCTCCTAAAGAAAGCATAGGAATAGTATGTTCAACTTTCTTAAATGATTCAATAACCTCTCCACCAACATGTAAAGTAGGAGAATCATTTCTTTTCCAGTCTGGATGATTTTTCTCAATAGTTTCTAATTCTCTTAGATACTTATCAAACTCCTGATCTGTAATAGTTGGATTATCTTTTACGTAATAGTTATAATTAGCATCATTTAAGATATCTATTAATTCATTCATTCTCTCTATTGATTCTTGTATCATAGTTTTTCACCTCTACCATAGTTTATTTGGATAAATATTTTCTTTTATTAATTCATCTATTGCCTTAACTACCTCTTCTTTATCTTCTTTATAAGTAACTCCATGCCAAATAGCATTTGTACTTAATAAGTCAACTTCTACCCTATCTTCTTTTATAGCATCTTTTACTACATCTGGTATGAAAAATTCACATTTAGATAAATCATTCTTATTAGTTTCTAGAAATTCCGTTAATTTTTCTTCTAAGTATGCAAATATCTTTGGTGTAAATAATAGTAAATTCATTGACACTAGTGAGTCATCTTCCACTGTAAACTCAGGGTCTCCATCTAATGGTCTTGCAATTATTCTATTATTAATTCTTTCAACACTACTCTCGATTAAATCTTTTAATTTTCCATTTTCTTCTCTACAAATTCCTCTTTTAGCTGCTCCATTAGGACTAAGTGTTTTACTAACTTTATAACCTACTACAGCATAATGTTTATCATCAATTTTATCTAAGTATTTACTAGCTACTACATAGGCATCTCTTCCATAAAAGTCATCTGCATTAATAATAGCAAATGGTGTTTTTACTTTATCTTTTGCACATAATATAGCATGCCCAGTTCCAAGTGGTTTTACTCTTGTT
This sequence comes from uncultured Bacilli bacterium, assembly GCA_934177995.1. GTDB lineage: Bacteria > Bacillota_I > Bacilli_A > RF39 > UBA660 > Onthousia. The sequence continues at coordinate 61,092 of CAKPPW010000001.1, read as the reverse complement.
TGTAAATCTTTATATTTTTCTTTTAGATTAGAATCATCTTGAAAAACATATTCTGTTTCAATATAAGGTTCTACTCTTTTTCCTATTGTTTCTTTAAATATGTCGTAATTTTCTTCTTTAATAATAAAGACAATTTTAGTAAATCCTGCTAACTTTGCATCATAAACTGAATAGTCTATTAAAAACTCTCCATTAGGACCCATTGGTTCTATTTGTTTAAGTCCTCCAAAGCGGCTCCCCATTCCAGCAGCCATTACTAATAATGTTTTTTGCATAAAATCTTTCTACCCTTCTTTTCTCTTTCTATTTTTTTATCAACGGTAACTAAACCTTCTAATAAATCATCAAACTCTTCACTTTTCTCTTCTTTACCAGTTAAAAAGTCTCTACTCTTAACAATATATTTTTCATTTTCTTTAACAACAGCCATCACCATTGAATCATTATCAGATACTTTTTTTATAATATTAGGAAACATTGAAAATATACTTGCCGTTCTTTCACTTACTCTATTAATTAATAACTTTTGATAATTATCATCAGCTTTTAAAAAACTACAAGCATCTTTTAATAGTACTAAACTATAATCTTTATCTAAATTAGTATTAATTGTATCAATAGAGTTTTCTATGTCTTTTCCATACCAAGCTAAATAGTCATTTAAATTATTAAGTGTATTAATTAAAGAATTACTTTGTACTAAAGCAGTAGTATACTCATTACCTTTCTTCCCTGTTTTTTTCATTTTTGCTGTAAATAATCCTTCATCTAATGAATAATCTATTGTTAGTTTCTTATCACTTAATATATTTCCTTTAACTACAATAAATCTATTAAATGCCGATAATTCGTTCTTACTTAGTTCAATTTCACTGTTTCCACAATTACTTACTAATTTCCCTTCTAAGCGATGAACTAAATTTTTATTTACCTCTAATTGATATCCTTGTCTTATTCTATTTTCCATTTTTAAACCCTCCTAAATTTTTGCTAAACTTTTATGATTTTTTAATAATTTTTTAACACCAAATGGTAGTGGAAAAGCAACTGTAACTAAAGAGTTAGTAACATCTACTACCTTGCCTCTACCAAAGTGGTCATGTACAACATAGTCTCCTACTTGATAATCTATCTCTTCATCTCTTAAGACACTATTTACATCTATCTTCTTTTCTGGTTCTTTCCTTGCTACTGTATTAGTTTCTAATAAATCTTTATCTATTTCTCCTAAGAATCTACTTGGTGGATTAATTTGTTCATTACCAAACAGTACTCTTCGTCTAGCATTAAACAGATATAGTTTTTCTCTTGCTCTTGTTATAGCTACATAGCAAAGTCTTCGCTCTTCTTCCACATCATAACTACTATATAGACTATTCATATGTGGAAAAATCCCTTCTTCAAGTCCAATAACAAATACAATATCAAACTCAAGTCCTTTGACAGAATGAACAGTCATCAAGCTTACTTTATCATTAGCTTCACTATATTCATCTTTATCATTTACTAAACTAACTTCATATAGAAAGTCTTCTAATGATACTAGACCTAGTCTTTCTTCAAAAGCTTTGGTGATAGATTTAAATTCCTTTAAGTTTTCAAGTCTAACTTCTGCTTCTATACTTTTTTCTGCTTCTAGTTCTCTTCTAATTCCACTAGCATCTAAGACTTTATCAATTAACTCTGTAAGACTTACCGTTTCTGATACTTTCTTTAGTGATAAGATTAAATCCTTAAATGGTTGTTCTTTACCACCATCAATTGCTTCAAATAAACTAAAGTTATTTATGTCAGCCTTAGTCTGTAAAGCCTGAATAGTCTTAAGTCCTATTCCTCTTTTAGGTGTATTAATAACTCTTAGTAAACTAACATCATCTTTTTCATTATAGATTAATTTTAAGTATGCTAATAAGTCTTTAATTTCTTTTCTTGAATAGAAACTTAAACCTCCTACTATGTGATAGGGAATACTATCTTTTAGTAATTCTTCTTCCATTACACGAGACTGAGCATTAGTTCTATAAAGTATAGCTACTTGACTTAGACTTTTACCACTATCTTGTATCTTTTTAATGAAACTAGCTACTTGATGAGCTTCATCTAGTTGATCATAGGCTCTATAATAAGTAACTTTCTCACCATCACCTTTAGTTGACCAAAGATTCTTTTCTTTCCTACTCTGATTATTTCTAATAACACAGTTAGCTGCATCCAAGATATTTTTAGTTGATCTATAATTTTGCTCTAGTTTAATACTTAAGGCATTAGGATAATCCTTTTCAAAGTTTAAAATATTCTTATAATTAGCTCCTCTAAAACCATATATGGCTTGATCAGCATCTCCTACTACACAAATATTTTTATATTTAGCACTTATCATTTTAGATAATATATATTGAGCTTCATTAGTATCTTGATACTCATCTATTAGAATATACTTATATCTATTTTGATACATCTCTAAAATATCTTTATGTTTTCTAAATAATTTTATAGGTAGTAGTAACAAATCATCAAAATCAACAGCATTACTACTCTTTAATTTTTCTTCATATTTTCTATAAACATCTAATATTATTTGATCAAAGTCACCTGCTACATATTTCTCATAATCATTAGGTGTCATAAGCTCATTTTTACAACTACTTATTTTATTCTTAACAGCTTTAGGACTAAACTGTTTTATATCATAGTTCAAGTCTTTCATTATTTTTTTAACTATTACTAATGAATCATCACTATCCATTATAACGAAATTAGGATCATACCCTAAGTCTTTACAATTTTCTCTTAATAGTCTTAATCCAAAGGAATGGAAGGTAGATATCTGAATAAAACGAGCTTCTTCGCCAATTAAATTTTCTACTCTTTCCTTCATCTCTTTAGCTGCTTTATTAGTAAATGTTATAGCAAGTACTTCATAAGGTGATATACCTTTTTCTTTGATTAAATATGCTATCTTAGTAGTTAAAACTTTAGTCTTACCACTACCTGCACCTGCTAGAATAAGAAGAGGTCCTTCGTTATATAATACTGCTTTCTTCTGCTCTTTATTTAAGTTTTCTAAATCCATCTTCTCTTCCCTCACTCTCCATATTAATTATATCTTAAATTAACAGTTAATACCAGTAAAGGCAAAAAAAAGAATAGATTTTTTTCTATTCTCCAATACTCTGATATAAACGATTTAATTCTGTTAATGAATTCATTTGTTGTTGTTCTTTTAATTTTTCTTCTTTAAGAACCTTTAACATTAATTTATATTCTTCAATAGTAAATGGTTCTTCTTTCTTTTCTTCTTTTACTTCTTGTTTCTCCACTTTTGGTTGTTCAAAATAAGTATATTGTTTACGAGGCGACAATACTTTTTCCTCATCAAAGTTATGAATAACATTATAGTTAACAAACTCTTCTTTAGTATCTTCTCTTTTCTTTTCTTGATATTTACGAATAAAATGGTAAACTACCAAGACTAGTACCCAAGTTACAAATAGAAACATACTAAATTCTAATAAACTACGAACTTTGTCACTACTGTATAACTCTTTTAAATCAAATACATCTACTTTTAAGTTATTAACAATACTTAACATTAATACTAAGAAATAAACTAGTAATCCATAAATAATTGAGTTTAATACTTTAATTATTCTAGATATATTTTTATGAAAAATACTTACTAAAGTAATAATTGTTGCTATTAAAAGCATACATATATATATTACTATATTAGGAAAATAATAACCAATGAATACTTGATTAACTGCATAATCTACTAAGGTAGAAAAACTTTCACCATATTGAATAGCAAGATAGATAAAGAAAGCTGAATAAATTAGGAAATATGTTTTTCTACTTTGCTTCTTATTTGCATTATTAGTAGTACTGAATAGAAAAACTAATACAGCAATAGCAACAAAGAATATTAAGTAAAGAGGTGATGAGGATATCACACTCCAAATAATTTTTAATTTTTCATCTAACGATACTGGACTCATCACCAACACCCCCTTTTATTTTTATGATACATTAACTAGACTAGCCACATAAATGGTCTGAGTAGTACTATCGTTATTTGTACATGTTATTAGTGTCAATGTTGTTTTATTTTTATTTCTCTTAATAGTAAGAGTACCTGTTTTCGCTTGTTTAGAAATGTCTTCGATCTGATATGTATACTTATGATCTTTATAAGTAACAATTGCTTGATCTCCAACATTTAATTGATATAAGTCATTAAAGAAAGCTTTCCAACCAGTCCCAGAGTGACCAGCTATAATTAGGTTACCATTTTTCTTATTTGGCATCTTACTTCCATTAATAACTTGAATATTTTTCTCCACTGTATTTTCTGGAGAAGCAATATTATAAAAGCCCCTATTAAATCCTATTTTTGGTATTTCCAAATACCCTATATAATGTTCTAAATCATTATCAGTATTATCTTCCTCTTCTTTTTCTTCTGGTTCGTCTGTTGATGTAATATTTTTAACTTCTACATTAGTATTTAGTTGCTCATTGATATAATCATAAGCAACTAAACGTTTTTTATTAATGAAATTATAAAATATTAGAAACAAACCAAGAACTATTATTATTGCACTAATTAAAGCAACTATATTAGAAGATAATATACTATTTTTGTTTTCTCTTCTTTTCATTATAGTATACAAAACCAACACCGGATAATAGAGCTGTTGAGCCAAGGGCAATAGGAATTACTGTATCATTACTTCCTGTATTAGGAACTTCTACTACCTCTTCTGGTTCATTTTTTTCATTTTCTACAGTAACACTAGCAACAGTATTACCATCACTTATTGTGAAATAGTAAGTTGCTTCTGATTTTTTATAACCAGTTGGTGCTTCTACTTCGTACACACTATATTTACCATCTGCAAGATTTTTTATTGTATAAGGCTCTTCAGTACTAACAAAGTCAGCTATTGTTTCCCCTTTTTCATTTTTCACTACTAAGTGAGCTCCTGCAAGAGGTTGACCTGTCGATTTATCAATCTTAACAATATTTACTAATTTAGTTAAAGCTGTATTTTCCACTTTAACTGTTAAATTACGATTAGTATCACTGATTGTAAAGGTCGTTGATTCTTTACTTATTTTATAACCAGCTGGTGCTTTTGTTTCTTTTAATGTATAAGTACCATTTGGTAAATTTTGAATAACATGAGCTTTACCAGTTGATGTCCATGATGTTATTTTCTTTCCTGAATTATCATATAAAACAAATTGTGCCCCTGCTAAAGCAACTTTAGTTTTAGAATCGATTTTTATAATTGATACTTTGCTATAAATTGTATTTTCAATATTCAATGTTATATTACGCTTTGTATCAGTAATTGTAAATTTTGTTGACTCTTTACTTATCTTATAACCAGCTGGTGCTTTTGTTTCTTTTAATGTATAAGTACCATTTGGCAAATTTTGAATTATATGAGCTTTAGTAGTTGATGTCCATGATGTTATTTTCTTTCCTGAATTATCATACAAAGTAAATTCTGCTCCAGCTAAACCTTGCTTAGTTCTTGAATCAATCTTTGTAATTGACACTTTGCTAGTAGCTAAACTAAGAGTAGTTTTAGCTGATAAACTAGTAGTTGTTGGGTATAAAGCTTTTCCATAAACGTTTTGAACTGAAGTATCAGTTGATTTATACTCATAAGCTTTATCAATACTTCCTGTAGCTTTAATATTTACAGTAATAGTTGTCTTTAAATTTTGTGCACTAGCTACTGGTACCATTACTTTAAATTTTTCATTTGTAGCAAAGGAACTAGCTTCTTTTGAAGTAGATGCATTAACAATCTTTGTTCCACTTGGTGCACCGGTTAATGAAACACTATATTTTCCATTAACTGCTTTAGTTGTTACACCAATAGCATTTGAAACATAATAATTTTTATCATTAGACAAAGTCATACTACCACTCTTACTGTTTACACTAATACTAGGTGTAGAATAACTTTTAACTTTTTTAGCTGCAGACACTAAAGCAGTAACATACTTTCTTAATCCATATGAATCACTTCCTGTTGTTTTAAAACTTTGTGATAAGTTACTAGAACCTGTTGTATCATCTAAATACCACCAAACAGCCGCTTGTGTAATATAGTAATCATAATCACTATTACCAGTAATACTCTTATTTGGATACCCATTAGATAAAATGTAAGCAATACCTGCTGGTGCTTCTCCAACAAGAGTCATCTTCTCACCATGTGGAGTTCCTTTGTGAATATCATTACAGTAAACATATCCTCCAGCACTATTTTTCTTTTTTCCAAAATGATATCCTGCAATATAACCATCAAGATACTTTTCAGAAGTTGCTGTAAAAGACTTTGGAACAGAAGTTGCTTCTACATTTAATACAAATCCTGAAAAAAACGAACTAATCATCATTATTATCAATGATAACATTCCAACTTTTTTTAGATTATTTTTCATAATTTTACCCCCTAATCTCAATTGGTGCCTATATTATAGCACCAAACATCTAAAATAGCAAGGGTTTTAGTTAAATCACGTTTGCTATAACCCCTCCATATTTGTGGCTAGATTATACCACTTTTTCCCCGAAAAGTCAAGCTAGACAAAAATTTATTTCTATAGTATAATTTATGTCGGTTAGTTCTTTCTTATTATTAACTTCAAAAGAAAGGAGAAAAAATGAATAAGTCAGATGAAACAAAGGTTATTGTTCTAGGTGGCTTAGGTGAAGTTGGACGCAATATGTACTGCGTTATGCATAAAGATGAAATTATTATTTTAGATGCTGGTGTTTCTTTTGCAGGAGATTTATTAGGAATAGATTATGTATTACCAGACTATTCTTTTTTGAAACAAAACGAAGATAAAATTAAAGCTTTATTTATAACACATGGTCATGAAGATCATATTGGAGCTATACCATTCTTATTACAAATGGTAAATATACCTGCTATTTATGCACCAAATCAAGCAAAAGAATTAATAGATATGAAATTAAAAGATCGTAACATTCGTTATGATAATCTTTATGTTTATAATGATCAAACAATTGTTAAATTTAAATACTTTGAAATAGGTTTTATTAGAACAACCCACTCAATTCCAGATTCCCATGGTATAGTGGTAAAAACTCCTAATGGAACTATCGTAACAACCGGCGATTTTAAATTTGATCTTACACCTATCGGTCCTATGGCTGATCTTTATAAGATGGCTACTATTGGTCATCAAGGGGTTGATTTATTGATAAGTGATTCTACTAATGCTTTAAACGAAGGAATGAGTATTAGTGAATCAAGAGTTGATGACACTTTAACTGATATATTTGATAAGTATAAGTATAATAGAATAATTATTGCTACTTTCGCTTCTAATATATATAGATTAAAGCATATCTTTGAGTCTTGTTATAAACATAATCGAAAAATTTGTGTATTTGGAAGATCTATGGAAAATAATATTGATATTTCTATAAAAGGTGGATATATCGATCACAAAGAATTACTAATTCGTGCAGATGAAGCTAATAATTTAAAACCAGGAGAAGTAACCATTCTTTGTACCGGATCTCAAGGAGAACCACTAGCTGCTCTATCAAGAATAGCAGATGGAACTCATAAACAAATTAAATTAAGACCAGATGATGTTGTTATCTTCTCAAGTAGTGCAATTCCTGGAAATGCCTTAAGTATTTCTAAAACAATTAACAAATTATATCTAAAAGGTGTTAAAGTATTTACAAATATGACTATCAATAGTCTTCATACATCAGGTCATGCTAATCAAGAGGAATTAAAACTAATGATTAGATTATTAAACCCTAAGTATTTAATGCCATTCCATGGTGATTATCGTATGCTTAAAAGACATGCTGAACTTGGAGTAGACTGTGGTATTCCAAAAGAAAATACTTTTATCTTAAAAAATGGAGATAGTCTTATTCTAAATAAACATAAGATTACCAAAGGAGAAAGTTATCCTAATACTCCTATTTATGTAGATGGAGCAAGGGTTGGAGAAGTTGGAAGTGCTGTTATTCACGATCGTAAGATAATGGCTAATGATGGTATCTTAGTAGTAATTGTCAATATTGATTTTCAAGCTAAAAAGCTATTAATTAAACCAAATATTACGACAAGAGGATTTGTTCTTGTTAATGAAAATGAAGAACTTCTAAGAAAGATTGAAAATATGGCTGGTAATTTAATCACCAAGAAGTTAAATGATTCTCATGTAAGCTTCAGTGATTTAAAAACAACTATTAGTCAAGATTTATCTAGCTATGTATATGAACTTACTGGAAGAAGACCACTTCTACTACCTATAATTTTAGATGTAAAAAAAGAAGTCAAGGAAAAAATTTAATTCCTTGACTTTTATTTTGCTTCTTCTAAAGCTCTTGTCTCACGAACAACTGCTATTTTAATAGTACCTGGATATTTTAGAGTTGTTTCAATCTTTTCTTTTATTTCTCTAGCAATACGATGAGCTTGTAAGTCATCAACTTTTTCAGGCTCAACTATTACTCTTAATTCACGTCCTGCTTGCATAGCATAAGATTTAGAAACACCTTCTATATCAGAAGCTACTGCTTCTAGTTCTGTTAATCTTCTTATATAGTTTTCTAATGAGTCGTTTCTAGCTCCCGGACGAGATGCTGATAAAGCATCGGCTATCGCTACTAAATTAGCTATAACACTAGTTGAATCAGTATCTCCATGATGAGAAGCAATAGCATTAATAACTACATCTCCTTCACCATATTTCTTAGCAAGATCAACGCCAATACTTACATGACTTCCTTCAATTTCATGGTCAACTGCTTTTCCTATATCATGCAAAAGTCCTGCTCTTTTAGCAAGATTAACATCTTCACCAATCTCAGCTGCCATAAGACCTGAAAGTTCAGCTACTTCTACGGAATGGCTTAAAGCATTTTGACCATAACTAGTTCTAAAATGAAGTTTTCCTACTAATTCAATTAATTCAGGATTCATTTTAGTTATACCAAGTTCAAACAAAGCCCCATTTCCATAGTCCATTATTTGTTCTTTCATTTCTTTAGCTACCTTGTCATATACTTCTTCTATTCTAGTAGGATGAACTCTTCCATCTTTTATTAAAGTTTCTAACATAACTCTAGCTATTTCTCTACGTAACGGATCAAAGCTTGATAATACTACTGCTTCTGGAGTATCATCGATAATTAAATCCACTCCTGTTACTGCTTCAATTGTTCTAATATTTCTACCTTCTCGACCAATTAGTCTTCCTTTCATATCTTCATTAGGTAAGGATACAACAGTAACCGTTTGGTCACTTGCAATATCAGCAGCATATCTTTGCATTGAAGTAACTATTAACTCTTTTGCTTTCTTCTCAGCCGTAATTTTAGCTTCCATTTCCTTTTCATTTATATAGACAGTAACTTCTCTTGCCATAGATTCTTTTACTTTTTGCATTACTACTTCTTTAGCTTTTTCCTTACTAAATCCAGATATTTTCTCTAATAAGTCTAATTGTTCTTTTTTTAAGTTCTCCACTTCAGCTTGTTCCTGTTGAATTTCTCTTTGTCTTTGGGTTAGTTTTTCTTCTCTCTCATCTAAAGTAGCTTCTCTTTTTTGACAAATCTCATCTCTTTTGTCCATGCTACTTTCACGTTTTTCTAAACGCAATTCGTTCTCTTTTAATTCTTGTTTTTTCTCTTTTATTTCTTTATCAACTTCTTGTTTTAATTGATAATTTTTCTCTTTTGCTTCCATTATAGAATCACGTTTTAGCTGATCAGCTTTTTTATTAGCTTCATCTAACATCTCTTCTATTTTCTTTGATGCATTATTTCCTCTTAATGTATTAATTAACATGGTTAACCCAAAACCAATTACTAGTCCAACTAACAATAGTAAAGTGGAGAGTATAAATTGATTCATTTTTACCTCCACTAAGATTTATAATTTTTTCTTATAATCTAATTCTATTGTACGTTGCAATAAAATGAATGTCAAGAAAAGAAAATGTATTTATAATGAGTAAATACTATTTCTTTTCCTTTTTTTCTTTATTCTTATTTAGGTTTATCCCATAAAAGTCTCTTACTTTAGCTTCTATTTCTTCTTTTAATTCTTTATTATCTCTAAGAAGTAATTTAACATTTTCTTTACCCTGACCTAGCTTCTCTCCTTGATAAGAAAACCAAGCTCCTGCTTTATCTATAATACCTGCTTCTACCCCAAGATCTACTAATTCTCCTTCTTTAGACACTCCTTCACCATACATTATTTCTACAGTAGCAGATTTAAATGGTGGAGCTACTTTATTTTTAACTACCCTAACAGTAGTTCTATTACCAACTATCTTATCGCCTATTTTAATTTGTTCATTACGTCTAATATCTAGTCTTATACTAGAGTAAAATTTTAAGGCACGACCACCTGGAGTAGTTTCAGGATTACCAAACATAACTCCTACTTTTTCTCTTAATTGATTAATAAAGATAGCTATAGTATTAGTCTTATTAATAGTACCTGATAATTTTCTTAAAGCTTGACTCATTAATCTTGCTTGTAAACCAACATGTGAGTCTCCCATTTCTCCATCTATTTCTGCTTGTGGTACTAAAGCTGCAACTGAATCTATTACAATAATACTAATAGCTTCACTTCTAACTAAGGCTTCACATATTTCTAAAGCTTGTTCACCTGTATCTGGTTGTGATAATAATAATTCGTTAGTATTAACACCAAGTCTTCTAGCATAATCAGGATCTAGAGCATGTTCGGCATCAATAAAAGCAGCTCTTCCCCCAGTTTTTTGTACTTCAGCAATAGCTTGCAAAGCAAATGTTGTCTTTCCACTAGACTCTGGTCCATATATTTCAATTATTCTTCCTTTAGGATAGCCACCTACTCCTAATGCTATATCAAGTGATAAACATCCACTAGATACCACATCAATTTTCATATGTGAATCCTCTCCAAGACACATAATAGAGCCTTTTCCAAACTGTTTTTCAATATCAGCTAAAATCTGGTCTAAATCTTTATTATCTTTTTTTATTGTTTTGCTCATAAATTTTCCTCCTCGTGCAAACATCTATATACTCATTTTATAAGTAGAAATTTTAAATGTCAAGATAAATTTTCGAACAATCGTTTGTTATAATTTGCCATTTTCAGACTAATTTTCACCCGAATTTATTATTTTCCCTAAAAAGAATCACTGAATTTAATAAATTCAAACAAAAAAAGCCCAAAATTAGGCTTTTTCCTTAGCTGGTAAAATTAAATTTTTATTAAGTTTATAATACTCACACATAGAAACAACTGACATAATAGTAGCAAAATATAAGAAGAAATCACTAACCCTTATATTAATCATTTCAAATGGTAAGTTATAAAAGAAAGTTAAAGTAACTCCTACCATCATACTAGCAGTTTTAATCTTTCCACTAGAAATAGCTGCTACTACTTTTCCTTTCCTTGCTGCTTCCATTTTCATAGCATCAACAACAGTATCTCTAAAGATAATAATAACGGGAATAAGAGTTAAAATAAAACCTTTACTAGCAAGAATAATTAAAGCACTATTTACCAAAACTTTATCAGCAATAGCATCTAACATCTTACCAAGATCAGTCACTTCATTATTCTTTCTAGCTAAATAACCATCTAGAAAATCAGTAACACTTGCTATTACAAATATTACTCCAGCAATTAAGTATTCTAACTTAACATAAACACCGCCTACTAAAAAGCTAGGCATATTAATACCAACATCATAGAATGGAAATAGTAGCATAAAAATCATAACTATAGTCATAAATATTCTAGCTACAGTTAACTTTGTTGGTGTATTCATATTTTCTACTTCCTTTCAATTCACTATTAATAACAGGTTTCTTAGTTTTATCTTTAATTAATAAAACCGCAATCACAACAAAAAAGACAAAAATAATAATCCCTATTATTATAGGTAATTTCTTTTTCTTTCGTTTATATACTTTTGTATAAGGAGATGATATTTTCTTCTCTTTCTTTGCATCATCTTCTTCTTTTTTCTTTTTAGCTTCCATTATATCATCTAAAGAAATCTTAGAAGTATGTTCAAATAAAAAATCATTAAACTCATCTTGGACCTTTACTTCATCAAGTCCTAAGTACTTAGCATATTCTTTTATTATTTTTTTTATATCATAGACATCTTTAAAGGCTTTAGTATTAGCACTTTCTAAGTTTTCAAGCAAATCAGTAGAAACATTTAAATCACTGGCTGCTTCTTCTAGACTAACACCATGTTTTATTCTAGTTTCCTTTAAGTATTCTCCTAATTCTTTCATAATCAACCTCAGTTCCAACAAAATAATAATACTTTATAAGCCATGTTTTGTACCTACTACTAGGTGGCAAGTATCTATCTACTATTACTAGTCCTCCAATCCATTATCTTTCTTTCATGGAGACTCCCCTACCAAAATTTGGGTTTCTCGCTCGTGGGGTTTACCTCGTTTCACCCTTTCGTTTCCAAAAGTATCGTTTCTGTGGCACGTTATCACTTCATCATGGGATTAATCCTTTAGATAAAGTTTTGCCGTTAGAATAAATCTACCTTAGGTTATTTTTTCCCTAAGCACGAACACTACTATCATCACAGATAGTGCGAGCATGGACTTTCCTCTAGGTTACCCTAGCACTTGCCCAAGTATTATTCGCTGTCTTTACCAAATACTGCTTTTTCTAAATTGCTAAGTCTTCTTAAAATATCCAAATTAGTGATTTCCATTGTATCTGATTTAGAATTTTTTGCTATTTCAGCATCCATTGAAACATTTCTTAATTCTTGTTTTAAGGACATAATTTCTTTTAATAATTCAGTTTTTTCTTTTTCCATACTTTCGATTATTTTATAAAACTGTTCATAATCAGAAATTATCATATCTAAGAATTCATCAACTTCTTTTAATCTGTATCCACGAGTATCAATCTTAAAATCTTTCTCTAAGATTTCTTGTGGTGTAAGTGTAATTTTGTTTTGATACATATTTATCACCAATCCCTTTACATACTATATTCTAGCAGTAAAACTACTTATTTGTCAATTGTTTCAACCTTATTAATACATCAATTTTTTTAGCAATAGAAATATTTTCAATCATAGAATTTAAACATACAATTACATCTTGACTTTTCATCTCTCTCACCTCAATTTTATTCTACATATTTTTTAATTATTAGACAACTAATTCGACAAAGCATTACTTTATTTGACAAAGAAAAAAAATATATTTATAATTGATATTACTTTGGGAGGGTTAATATATATGGAAGCGAAAAATATAATGGTTCGTTTAGATAATTTTTTAAAAAAAGAAGAAAGTAAAGAATTGTTTTCTATGTTAGGAAAAACTATAACTGTGGAAGATGGTTGGATTACTATGCGAAAAGGTAGAAAAAAAGAGGAAGTTCTTCTTTTACAAGATGATAATAATAGAGTTCGTATTAAAGGAAAAGATACTGCTATTAGTCTAAGACAAAATGAAGATGATTATGTAGTTGATCACATTCAAACCGGTGATATAGAAAACCAAGATATAAACTTTTCTATGCGAATGGTAAAAGATAAAAAAGGAAATAGCAAATATCGTATTAGAACAATCGAAAATGATGGTGAGGTTATCTGTTGGTTTGGTAATGATGAAGTTTCTTTTAAATATTCAAATCTTGAAAATAAAAAGTATTTTTATAGAGGAGGAAAAGGGACTAATATTAGATTAAATGAGGAAAGAGACTTGTGTCATAATACTATATTAAATTTAGAAGACAAATATGCTACTTTAACAGGACTAATTTCTAGTGAGATACCATTAGTAGATGAAATGATTAACTATTGTAGTCCAACAACTAAGAAGAATCAAGGAGTAAAAATATATCAAATGAAGAAGAAAAAATAGGTAAATCCTATTTTTTTATATTTAAAAGATAGAAAAAGCAAATGAAATGATATATAATATATACTAGGTGAATGAAATGAATTATCCCGGTGGAATAAAAAAGACGAATAACCATCTTATTAATTATAAAAATCGTGGAATGAATTTAGAAGATGACCTAAATCAATCAAACCACTATTATAAGGAAAAGAATATAGCTTATATCTATAAAAAACCTACTCCAATAAAAGTTAGTAAAGTAGAATTTAAAGGAAAAAGTGCTATTATTAAAGAAGCTTTTTATATGGAACCTTCTACTACTGACTATAATGGTATTTATAAAGGCTATTACATTGACTTTGAAGCAAAGGAAACAAAGAATAAAACATCATTTCCTCTTGCTAATATTCATCTTCACCAACTTAAACATTTAGAAAATATTTCAAATGCTGGGGGAATTGGTTTTCTAATTGTCCGCTTTACAACTCTTTCGGAAACTTATATACTAATGAATACTGATTTACAGAATTATATAAATAAGGAAGAAAGAAAATCTATACCACATGATTATTTTGTAAAGCAAGGATATCTTTTAAAAGAAGGCCTTCGGCCTAGAATAGATTATCTAAGTATTATAGATAATATTTTGGAGGTAAAAAATGAAAAAAAAGACAACACAAAAGTCTAATAGTAATTTAACCTTAATATTATTAGGATGCTTCTTAGTCTTAATGATTATTAGTTATTTTATTATAGGCTGGTTATTAACTGTTTTCTTAGGAGTAGGTATTTTAATAATAGTTGGTCTTGCTAGACTACTAGATAAAGTTAAAAATAAGCCAAAGCAGAAAAAGATACTTAATATCATAATAATTGTTATATTATCCTTAGGTATATTAGTAATGCTTCTTGGAATTTTATTCTTAGCTTATGTAGTTATTAAGGCCCCTAAGTTTGACGTTAATCAGTTAAACGAGAAAGAACCAAGTATTCTTTACGATATTGATGGTAATGAATTTGAACGACTTGGAACGGAAATGAGAGAAAAAGTAACTTACGATGAATTACCTGAAGTATTAGTAGATGCTATTGTTGCTACTGAAGACTCAAGATTCTTTCAACATAACGGATTTGATGCTCCAAGATTTTTAAAGGCATCATTAGGACAAGCAGTAGGACACAGTGATGCTGGTGGTGCTTCTACTCTATCAATGCAAGTTATCAAAAACTCATTTACATCAGCTGATGACCATGGTATTAAAGGAATCATTAGAAAGTTTACTGATATTTATTTAGCAGTATTTAAACTTGAAAAGAACTATACTAAGGAACAAATAATTGAGTTTTATGTAAATAACCATAACTTAGGTGGTAATATCTATGGAGTTAAACAAGCAGCTCTTGCCTATTTCAACAAAGATATTGGTGATTTGAACTTAGCAGAAGCTTCTGTTCTAGCAGGAATGTTTAAAGCCCCTAACCTATATAAACCAACTAATACTGATAATATTAAATCAGTTACTAGAAGACGTAACACTGTTTTATATCTAATGGAAAGACACGGTTACATAACAAGTGATGAGCGAAAGATGGCTAGTGATATTCCAATTGAATCTTTAGTAGATTACAATGTATCTGCACAAAATGGTTTATCTAAGTATCAAGGATATATCGATACTGTAGTAGATGAATGTATTGCCAAATATAAAGCAGATCCATATACAGTCTCTATGAAAGTATACACTAACTTAGATAGATCAAAACAAGACGGTGTTGACAAAGTAATGAATGGAGAAACATACGAATGGGCCAATGATACTATTCAAAGTGGTGTAAGTGTTCTAGATAGTGCTACTGGTAAAATACTTGCTATTGGAGCTGGTCGTAATAAAAAAGGTGCTAAAGAGCTAAATCTTGCTACTAGTGACGAAATTAAAAGACAGCCTGGTTCTACTGCAAAACCACTATTTGATTACGGACCACTAATTGAATACAACAATGCTTCTACCTATGGATATAATGATAATGGTAGCTATAAAATGTTTGTTGATGAGCCTTACTCTTATACTAATGGTAAATCAATTAACAACTGGGATGGAACCTTTATGGGAGCTATAACTATGAGAAAAGCCTTGTCTTTATCTAGAAATATACCTGCTTTAAAAGCCTTCCAGCAAGTAGATAATAAAAAGATTATTGAATTTGTCCAAAACCTTGGAATTGAACCAGAAATAGAAAATGGTAAAATTCATGAAGCTCATTCTTTAGGAGCCTTCACCGGTGTTAACTCTTTACAAATGGCTGCTGCTTATGCTGCTTTCTCAAATGGAGGATACTATAATGAACCTTATTCAGTTAGTAAAGTAGTCTTTAGAGATACAGGGGAAGAGAAAAAACACGAAGGTACTAAAAAACAAGCAATGAGTGATGCTACTGCTTATATGATTACCAGCATCTTAGATGATGTTACTCTTATTGGTACTGGAAATATGGATAAAATTGCTATGAAAACTGGTACTACAAACTTTGATCAAAAAACAAGACAAACCCTTGGTATGAGTGATGATGCTATTCGTGATTCATGGGTAGTTGGTTATACTACTAAGACAGTTATTGGTATGTGGTACGGTTATAAAGACACAACTAGAGATTTAGTTAGTCAAGGATTATATTGTCATAACTTAAGATGTACAATTCAAAGAGATAAACTATTTACCGCTATTGCTAACTCAGTATTCGAAAAGAATAAAGAAGAATTTAAAATGCCTAATAGTGTAGTTAAATTAGGGGTAGTTGTAGGAAGTAATCCAGCTAGAATTGCCGGTGCAGGTTATTCTGGAGCAGTCACTTATGAATACTTCAAAAAAGGTAGTGAGCCTACTAATACGCAAACGGAGGAAAGTAATTTAAGTGCTCCAACTAATCTTAAAGCTACTTATAACAGTAGTAATAATTCAGTTAGTCTTTCTTGGGATGCAGTTACTCCACCAAGTAATAACTCTTATGGAACATTTGGTTACAATGTATATTTTAATAACACATTATTAGGATTTACTAGTAATACATCATTCACTGTAACCAATCCTAGTAATCCATATGGTACTTATAAAGTAATCGCTACTTATAAGAGTTATGATGGAATTAAAAGTAATGCTGCTACTTATGAATTAAAGAAAGTAAGTACTACTTTAAAGGTAACTTACAGGACAATAAGTGGTAACTCATATAATATATCTGATATTAGTAATTATGTTACTGTAACAGAAAATGGTAATGATGTAACTAGTAAAACTAGTAACTGGAAATTATCATCTATCACTGGACCAGGTGGTGTATCACTATCAACCACTACTCTATCAACACCAGGTACTTATACTTTAAAATATAAATTTAGTTATGATGGTGAAACTAAAGAAACTGGTAATATAACAGTTACTATAACCGGAAGTACAAGTCCAACAGATCCTACTGATCCTGGTGATACAGAAACAATTGATTAGAAAACAAAAAAACATTAGTCTAAGACAAAAGGCTAATGTTTTATTATGGCATAAAAAAAGAATTGGTCTATTTATCAGTAGAACCAAATCCTCCATTTCTAACCCCTTCAGCAATATCACTATCAACAGTTAAATATTTTTCAAATACTGCTTGACCAATTACATCACCCTTCTTAACATGTAATTCTTCCTTACCACAGTTAAAGAAAGCAAAGTAAATATGTCCATCATTATTTTCATTACCATAATAATCAGAATCTACTAAACCAACACTGTTAGCAAGAACAAATCCTTTCTTTGGACCACTACTTCTGTTAAGTAAGAAAATACATTCATCATCCATACAATAAGCTTTTAATCCTGTAGGAACTAAAGTTGGTTTAATTCCTTTTTCATAAACAGGAATAACTACATCTTCTGCTGCTTCTATATCATAACCAGCAGCATGTTTAGTTCCTCTTACTGGCAAATGTATATCCTTATCTTCATATCCTTTAACTACTTCAAATCCTCTTGTTTTCATAACTTCTCCTAACTATTTACTGCACACTGTACTACAGCTGCTTTATCACTATCGCCTATATTGCTATTATCTATATATAAAACGACTCTTCCTTCTTCTACACTTTTCTTAACATCAATTATACGTTGGTTACTACTACCTACATAATGTAATCTATCATCATGAAGTTTCATAACAAATTTACCTTCTAATAAGACATCAATACAATTTAAAATATCATCTAGATTTTTATCAACTTCTCTTTGAGCGATTAATTCTTCCCAAGTATATCCAGTATAGCACCAAATGGTCTTATCTTTGTATAACTGTTTAACATTCATGACTAAATCTCTAATTGTTTTTCTATTACCAAGAAAGAGTGGATCTCCTCCTGATAAAGTTAGTCCACTACACCAATCTTGGTCAAGCTCATGATAAATCTCTTTTATTGTATCATCATCAAAATTAACACCATCATCAGGATTCCACGTAATAGTATTTTGGCAGCCTGGACATTTATGAGAACAACCACTTACCCATAATACAACACGTAATCCTTCACCATTTAACATATCAGCTTTTGTTACATTATGATATTTCATCTACATACTCTTCCTTTCTGAAATTTCTACCATCTTAGCATGATTAAGTCTCGTATCACCATGTACTCTTGAATAAGATAAATATCCATTCATACGATCAATCTTTGTAAGGTCATCACTTCCACATTTTGGACAGGTATCCATATCTAATTCCTCATGGCCACAAACATTACAGTAAGAAAGTGATAAGTTAACTCCTTCATAGAAACCTTTATCCATAGCTCTTTCAACATAAGTTTCCATCGCTTTTCTATTATAGTTTAAGTTATAACGAACATACTGAATACGTCCACCCTTAAATAGTTCCCAGAATCTTCCTTCTAAATCTTGTTTTTGTATACCAGTAATATCTTCCCACACACCACAGTGGAAACTATTAGAAACATATTCTCTATCAGATACTCCTTTAATAATACCATATTTCTTTCTAAATTGTTCAACTTGTGTACCACATAAACTTTCAGCTGGTGTTCCATAAATAGCATATAAAATTCCATCTTCTTTTTTAAACTCTTGCGTCTTATCATTAATATATCTCATAACTTCAAGAGCAAATTCACCATCTTCTACTAGACTTTTACCATTATATAACTCTTGTAATTCATTTAAAGCTGTTACTCCAAAAGAAGCAGTAGATGATTTTAAAATTGGTTCAATAGGCTCATTTGGTTTTAATCTACCTCCATAGAATCCTCCTTCACAGTAAGCAAGTGGATTAGTAGATGCTTTCTTCTTAGCTAGATAGTTATAAGTACGAATATGAATCTTACGAATCATTTCTAGATAATAATCAAGTACTTCATAGAAATCTTTTTGTTCTTCCCTAGACTTAGCTAAAATCATTGGTAAATTTAAAGAAATAGCTCCAATATTAAATCTTCCAATAAAGATTGGTTGATCGTTTTCATCAGCTGGTTCCATTCCCCCTCTTTCAAACCAAGGTGATAAGAAAGCACGACATCCCATCGGACTAACAATTTTTCCATATTTCTTAAACATTGAAGGAACGTATCCTTCCCCTGTTAATGATAAGTAATCAGGATACATTGTCTTACTACTACAATCTAGAGCATCTTCAAATAGATAATGCATCTTGCCACCCTCACCATGAAGATTTTTATCATATAAGAATACTAATTTTGGAAATAAAGTTGGCTTTCTATATCCTGGTTTCCCTTGTCCTTTTTGATGAGTTTTTAAAATAACTTCACTAATCATTTGTCCAAATCTATCTTCTTCATGTCCAAAAGTAAAAGTTACAAATGGATAATCACCACGAGAAGAACCAACACTATTTAATTTATATTCAATTCCTTGATAACCTTGTTCACATTCACGTCTTGTCTTTTTCCAAGCATATTCTTCAGCTTTTTCTGGATCTTCATTATTAGTTATTTCCATATATTCATCATAATACTTATTATAACTTTTCTTAGCATATGGAGTTAAAATAGTATCAACTTCTGGTACTGTAAAACCACCATATTGCATAGCTGCTGTATTGATAATTACATCTCCCATAACATCATAGGCAGTATCAAGGCTCTTTGGTTCATTGTACCATAAATTACCCATTTCAAAACCATCTCTCATGACGGCTCCAACATCACATAAACAACAGTTCATAGTATCACGTCTAGCACTCATATCATGAACATAAATATAGCCATCTTCACAAGCTTCTATCTCAGCTTTTGTTAAGAAGAATTTCTTATATAGTTCTTTATTTAAGTTACCATATACTAAACTTCTTTGGGTAGATACTAAAGCACTATCAGTATTAGAGTTTTCTTTATCTCCAATATAATTAATTGCTTGAGCTTTTTTATAAACTTTATCTAAGATATGTACAAAATCATTCTTATAGTTACGATACTCTCTATAGCTTTTAGCTACTAAAGGATTAACTTGTTCTAGTGCTGCTTCTACACAATTATGAATTTGACTAACTTCAGCATCACTAGTTTGATTTTTTAATAAATCAATTACAATATTAACAACTTCATCTTTTGCTTCATCAGTTAAATCAACCATTACTCTCTCAGCACTTTTTTCAATTGCACTTCTTATTTTTTCACCATCAAATGGTTGCTTAGTGCCATTCTTTTTTATAATATTAATAGGTGGATTTTTATATCTATTCTTTTTTTCCTTTCTCTCTTTTTTTACCTCTTTTACTTTTGCCATTTTTTACACCTCTTTGTTTTCTTATTTATTCATTCGACAACTCGATTATACTCATTATTTTTAGTTAAATGCAATAGTTTTTATTGTTTTTATATTTTTATTTTTGTTCGATTTACATATTTTTTATTTAAAAAAAACATTTTATGTCTTTTAAGCATATTTTTACTTTCACCCTTTATTTATAAGGACTTTAAAGAAAATAAATTTTATTTTTTTAAGATGTTTTTTTTGAGTGCTTTTTTAAATCATTGATTTTATAAGCATTTACAAGTATAATTAATATAGAAAAAAGGGAGTGTAAATTATATATGATAAATATGTCAACATTTGACACATTAACAGTTGTCAAAAGAAGTGGTCAAAGAACTAGTTTTCAAGGTGAAAAAATAGCTCTTGCTATTCAAAAAGCTTTCCATTCACTAGATATACCCTATAAAGATGAAGATGTTAATAAAGTATATTCTAAGGTACTTAAGAAGATAGAGAAAGAATATAAAGATAGAAAAACAATAAATATTGAAAATATTCAAGATTTAATTGAAGAGGTGTTAAAAGAGAATAACTTTGAAGATGTTTATCTTGCCTTTTCTACCTATAGAGAACATAGAAATGCTTCAAGATCTGCTTTTGTTATGAAACAACAACATAAGTTTTTAAAAGCTATTGAAAGACTTGGTCTAGATAATATTGATGACAACTTAAAGGAACGTCCTAATTCATTTCTATTACAGTTTGGAGAAACTATCTCATCAGAGTTTGCTAAAGCTTATTTACTAGATACTAAAACAGTAAGATGCCAAGATGCTGGAATATTTAATCTTCATTCAATAGAAACTATACCATTTGGTATGATAGCAACCTGTGATGTAGACCTTATTGAACTTGCTAGCCTTGATACTGATTTTGCCAAAGAGTTAAATTCTATAGACAAAATTAATACCTATCTAAATAGAATCAAATTATATCTAGATAGTCTTAGTAAAGAAGTATATCAAAGTATCTCATTAATTAATTTTGACTTAGTCTTAGAAAATGTCATACTTAAAGAATTTAAATCAATCTTAAAGGAATATATTGATATATATTTAGATGCTAATTATTTAGCTAATTATCTAACTATAACAGGTATTGATAACATAACATCATTTGATATAACCCCTGCCTACTTTGCCATAGATAATGATACACCTTTATATTTAGCATTTTCTACCATTATTAAGAAAGCTAAACTAAAGTGTGAGAAAAACTTTACCATTTCTTTAAAAAATTTCTTTAAGACTATATCTTTTCCCTTAGCAATAAATTTTGGAACTAATAATTCTACTAAGGATTTAATAATAAAATCACTAGTAAATAATAAATATATAGAATATTACTATCAAGGAGAAATGACTGAAGAGATTGCTACTACTATGCTTAACTACTCTAATCTATATTTTATTAATAAAGATGCTTCTTTTAATAAAGCTATTAAAGAAAATGTTAATTATGGTTACAATTCTCTAAGGGTTATAGAAGATAATACTACTATTGATAAAAAAATTATTGGTGGTAAAGGTAATATATCTTGTATATCTATTAATCTAGTTAGAATAGCCCTTAAAAGTATGAATATAAAGACAAAAGAAACTGATTATAGATTATTCTATCAAGAACTAGAAAAAGTATTGAAACAAGCCAAAGATGCCCTTTTGGAGAGATTTGAGCTACAAGTAGATAAAACTATTCTCCACTTTCCAACTTTATATCAGTTAGGTACTTGGCACGATGGAGAAAAGTTAAAGGATAAGGATAGATTAAGAAAATTATTAAAGCATGGTACCCTAGCTTTTCATATAGTTGGTCTATCAGAAGCAATTTATACTTTAACAGGAAATAAGGATGAAGAAATAACTTACAATCTTGCTAAAGATATTTTAAAGTTCATGCAAAAAAAGATAGACAATTATAGTGAACAAAATAATCTGAACTTTGTTTTAACTACTTATAATGATAACAACATAGAAACAGAGTTTAAAAAGCAAGATGCTGCTATATTTGGTAAAATAAAAGATGTTACTAACAAGGATAAATATTCAGAAGGTATTACTCTTCCTATAAGTGATTTAAAGCAAGCTAGTTTACAAAAGTATTTATTAGGAGGTTCTTCTTTGGAAATAGTAGCTAAAGATGAAAAACAACTATTAAATAAATATCAATCTCTAAAAGATAACAATATAGGATGTTTTAACGCCAAAAGAAAAGAGCTACCAATCAAGTAGTTCTTTTACTTTACTCTAAGTGAAGAGGTATTAGAAGGTCTTATTCCATACTTATTTGCAAAAAGTTCCTTTCTATCTATTGAAGATTTAATGAAATACTCACCATCTTTATGTTTTTCTAGTGATATAATTCCTTGATATAGTTCTTTTTCACCAGAGTCATCAAATTCATATATATCTTCTTCAATAGATTTATCAGATATTAGTTCTAATTTTGTTAATGAGGCTCTATCAGGGGAAATAGTATCTCTATTAAAATAGTATGGACCTATAAAAATATTATTATAATCAGTTTGTTTGATAGTTGCTTGATTTCCCATAATAAGTTTATCTTCTAAAGTTAAAAACATCCTTTCTTTTCTATCCATCGTTGGATAAATTCCACAACAATTAACTTTTTTCTCAAGTCTTTTTTCCTTTTCTTCCTCAGAAAAATCTTTAAAGCCTAAACTTCCCATCTTAATTTTCCCTATTTCTATTTTACTGATAGTATTATCTTTAGAAAATGTAATATTCATCTGTCCCATATTTTCTTTAATATATAGATAAATTATTTTAAAAATATTAGAGTTTATTTCTTTTCTTCTATGACCAGTTAATAGATAAAGACATAATTCAGTAATATCTTGATAATCAATTTCATCAAGCTCTGATAAATGATTGTTTACATTTTGACAAGCATCTTCTAATAGTTTTATACTTTTTTCACTTTCCACTTGCTTTTCTAAAGGTACAACTTTTCTCATAATAACCTCTCCTCTTATTCACTTTTTGATAATACTGCTTTAGTTTCATGTTCTTTACCATCACGTAAGTAAGTAAGTGTAATTGTATCTCCTGGAGCATATTTATATAATTCATAACGAAGATATGCCGCATTTTCTACTTCTTCTCCATTAAGTTTAGTAATAATATCTCCTTCTTTTAAATCTGATTTAGAAGCACCAGTACCACTTACTATTCCTGCTACTACTACTCCAGTTTTAACATCATTTGGAATATTATAATTGCTACCAAAACGAGATTGTTTAACATCAGATACGTTTACCATTTGTACTCCTAATTGAGGCCATTTAATTTCTTCTCCTTTTTCTAGAGTTTCAATCTTAGACATAGCATACTCAATTGGAATAGCAAATCCCATACCTTCTATTTCTTCTTTAACTAATTTCATAGAAATAACACCAATTACTTCTCCATTAGAATTCATAAGTGGTCCACCACTATTTCCTGGGTTAATTGAAGCATCTGTTTGCAAAACTTTCATAACCCAATCACCAGAACTAGTTCCATAACCATTACTACTTGTACTAACAGTTACCATTCTATCTTTTCCGGCTAAATGACCAGTAGAAACACTACCTTGATATTCATTACTAACAGGTGTACCAATAGTAAATACTAAATCTCCTAGTTTACTATTTTCACTAGTACCAATAGATAATACTGTTAAATCTTTATTCTTTTTAATTCTAATTACTGCAATATCAACATAGCTATCACTACCTAATACTTCAGCATCCAACTCTTCTTCTTTACTAGTTACTACTGTTACTTTATTATTACCATCAATTACATGATGATTAGTTATAAGATAATCATATTTATCATCTTCTTTATAGACAAAACCCGTACCAAATCCAGCTAATTCATTATTTTGATAATTTCTAACAATAACAACACCATCATATACTTTAGATACTGATTGACTAATTCCTGAACCATCTACTAATACTTTAGTACAGTTTTTACTACTACAAGTAGCACCTCCACTACTAGTAGTTCCTTTAGAAGAAGTAGTTAAGTTACCATTTACTACTACATAAGTTAAAACTCCTCCTAAAATAAAAGCTACTATTATTAAAATACTATCTTTAAGTTTATCAATTTTCATCTAATTCATAACTCCTTTCAATTTTTTCAATTTGTTCAAAGTTAGTAGGAAAGCCCATTCGTTTTAAAACATCCTCTACTTTAATTGTATGTAGGTTATAAGATAAATTATTTATCTCTCTTTCTAATTCTAACATCATATTTTTAAATTCTTCTTCACTTAGCATATCTTTCATGATAATTACTAATGCAAAGACATCATTTTTACCTTGAACATAACCTTCATCATCTTCTTCTATATTTAAAAGTTTATGATAAATGGTATTAGGTATGACTTTTTGTGTTCTATTCTCATATAGGATATCTTCATGAGCACATAAATTACGATAGTTAGATAATATTGGTAGATAAGTTAGCATCGTAGAAACATTTAAATGATAGATATCACAAATCTTCTTTTGATCTTCATACTTTAAAATAGAAAATAATTCTCCAACTATACCAAAGGATAAAACTTTTACTAATATCCACAAAGGTACATAACCATAATTCATCATATAATGACTAGTAGCAGTATGCTCTCTACCATTAACTCTTATCTGCCTTTTCATCTTATGAATTAAATCATTAACCTGTCTTGATTTAGTTTTATCTTGAGTAAAATTCTTAGCTTTCAAATAATCTTTTTCTCTATAACCATATCGTTTAGATAACTGATAGGAAAAAATTGATTTTAGATTATTTTCAATGATAAGTAAATTCTTAAAGAAAACATTTCTAATTCCACGATCAAACAAAAAGATACTATATAATTCCTCAAAGGTAGCCCCTTCTAAAAATCTTTTATCTTTCATACTTTTCATCAAAGGATAACGATAACCATTTAAGAAGAAATAATTTTCTCTAAGTAATACCCTCTTAGCAAAGTCTGGATCATCGATAGTAAGTCCTTTATATTTCATTATTTCAATTTGTTCTTCTAGGTTTTTAAACTGTTTTTCTATCATCTTTCCACCTACCTAGGGTAATTATACCACATAACTACTTAAAAAAATATGAATTTTTGATGAAAATATATGATATACTTTTGTAAAGGATGTGGTAAAAGATGCCGGCAACAGTTACTCATGCTTATTTTGGTATGGACGTTTACAACAATTTACCTATTGGCCTAAAAGAATTATTAATGGATGAGAAAAAAAGTATTAGAATGTTCGCTCAAGGAATGGACCCTTTCTTTTTTTATCATAAAATTTCTTTAAAAAATGGCAAGAAACAACAAGACTTTGCTCTTTATTTTCACACTAATAAAACTAGGGAGTTTTTTATAAATTTAGTTAACTATATAAGATATAATGATTACTATCAAGTTCCTGATGTGATGGCCTATCTTTATGGTTTCATCTCCCACTATGTCTTAGATAGTACTATTCATCCTTATGTTTTTTATAAGACTGGTGAATTTATAAAAGGTGATAAAGAAACTTATAAGTATAAGGGATTACATCACAATATGGAGGTATTTATTGATAATTATCTAATAAGTAAACGGGAAAAAGGTAAGGTTTACTCTTTTCCTTTCTATGATTTTTGTTTTGATTTTACATTTTTTTCTAAAGAACTTGAGGAAGTAATTGACTATGCCTTCAAAGAAACATTTGGTATAACTGAAATGAGTAAATTCTACAAGCAAGCTTTAAAGGATATGCATTTCGCTCTTAAATATTTTAGATATGATAAAACAGGTATTAAAAAATGTGTTTATACTGTTTGTGAAAAGATAACACCTAAGACAATGTTTCCCTTCTCAACTATCTCTTATCATGTATCTCTAACAGATAAAAGAAATTATTTAAATAATGATCATACTAAATGGAATCATCCTTGTCTAAAAAGAAAAAAACATGAAGATAGTTTTGACGAATTGTATGATAAAGCACTAGAAGAAGCTTTAAGTATTATAAAGAAAGTTAACTACTATATAAAAGATACTAAGAAAGTAGACTTAAACAAGGTATTTAAAAATCTATCTTATAAAACTGGTAAAGACTGTGACAAAGATTATGAATTAAAATATTTTGAATTTTAGAGTATAAATAGATAATTTTTAGAAATACTATCTACTAGGTGATATAATGCTAGAAAAATACAAGGTAGTAAAGGAAAAGAATGAAGATGTTTTATATTTATACTTATCTATGAATTATGAATTTGCTAAAGATTTAGATGATTACAATCTAGACAATTTAGATAAAAATTGGTTAATTAATCAAAGAATTCAATTTAATGGCAATAAAGTAGTTATCTTTGTAGATGGTATTCCTACTAAAGTAGTATTATTAAATGATAATGATAAAATTATGTCTGACAAAGATATTATTCTAACTCTTGATACCGATGATAAAATATCTTTAGATAAACTACTTTTAAGCATCTTGTTTAGTAACATTACTATTTTCTTAGAAGAAGAAGCTTTAAAAGCTATAACTATCCTCTATCGTAGTGAACTGATTAAAAAGTATAAGAATAAGGAAAAGATATCTAAAGATAATCATCACTTTTCTTATGTTAATTTAAATTATTACAAATTACTTTATCCAAACACTTACAAGATGTATGAGACATTATTTAAAAAGGTAATAAAAGCTACTGACGGAGAATATCTAGTGTATAACAAAGAACCAATAGAAGCCTACATTCACTTAGTAAGTAATGGTTATACAGAGACTAATAGTAATATCCCTTATCTAAAACAAACAGAAAGTCTTTGGGACTTAGCATATCCTAATTATATGAATCAAAAATACTTTTCAGTAGAAGAATTAAGAAAAAGATTAAATATCAAAGATAATAATATTAATATTGAAATTAAACAGTTAAGTCCTAGTAATAGAATTTTAAAATTACAAGTAAATGATAAGATTTTCAATTCACTTGATTTAATGACTAGACTAGATTTACCTTCTGCTGATATTACTATTCTTGTCTTAAAACAAGGATTTACTTTTATTACTAGAGGAATTGGTAATGGTTATGGATTAAGTATCGTTGGTGCAAACGCTCTAGCTAAACTTGATTGTAACTATAAACAAATATTAGGATACTATTTTCAAAATGTAGTATTATATACTAAGGAAGAGTCTAAAATATAGATTCTTTTTTATTTTAGTTGCTTCTTATCTCTCTCTAAATCTTTTAATGACCTCTTAGGAGTTGGCAATTTTTCTGGCATAGTTCCACCATTTTTAGCAATAACCTCTCTAATATTTTTTCCAATATTATAATGTGTTTCATTAGCTGCTCGTTCACTAGATATATTATCTTTTTTTAGTTTTGCTTCTGTCTGACTAATTCTAAAAAGATTAGCTATTAACTCTTCACTGCCCATATTATCCAAAATATCTTCTCTATATCTTAATTTTTTTCTTTTAGCAATATCATCAGCAGTTTCACCATTATACAACCCCCTATATCCAGCATTATGAAATTTATCAAAGTTTTTAACACCACAGTTTTTAGCAGTTTGATTTAAAGAATAATTACCTCTTCTAGTTAAACCTCTTTGATAAAATCTTTTCTCATCTTCAGTTAAATTATCATATTCTTTTTCTGTTAACTCTTGTTTTCTAGTTTGCACTGCAAAATATGTTTGTCCTGAAGCAACTACCTGTTTTCTAGAATCAGCATTCTGAACAATTAAATAACAAGCATATCTAGATAGTTTATAATCATTTTGTTTTCTCTGTGCACGAGAACCTATATCTACCATTTTGTCGACCCCGACAAAATGGTCATGTGTATTAATATCACTATTGTCACAAGCAGTTTTTGCTTTTTCTATAACACCAGAAAATTTTCTCCATTCCTTATAATGTAGAGCTACTTGTAATTCTCTGGCATACCAATATTCCTTATCATATTCATTAGTATGTTTAATCCTTTCAAAAATTGTTTCACTGTATTCATTTATTTGATTCATGTTCCACCTCCAAAAATTTTAAATATATAATATTATAAAAACATATGTTCGTCAACACTTATTTTAAATTATTTCTATAATTCTTTTTGAAAGTACTCATAAACACCTCTAGTTATACTTAAAGCTAGTCTTTTTTGATAATCTTCTCTTTGCAATAAATATCTATCATTTGGATTAGACAAGAAACCACACTCTATTAAAACACCAGGTACTCTAGTATTAGAATATAAATAAAGATTAGTCTTCTTAATAATCCTCTTAGTCTTAAACTCTTTTTTAAATTCATTATGAATGCTTTCTGCTAATAAGAGATTATTCTTATTTATCGAATGATATAAAACCTCTTGTCCTCTACCATTTCCTGCATTTATGTGAATAGAAAGATATAAATCACTCTTTTTATTTTGAATAAATAATATTCTTCTATATAAGTCTCCTCTTTTCTTTCTAGCATCCCACTTACTAGATAAATCTTCATCAACCATCCTAGTCATATAAACAGTTGCCCCATTTTCCTCTAATACTTTTTTTAATTGATAAGATATCTCTAGATTTAAATCCTTTTCCATAAGTTTACCAGATATAGTCCCACTATCTCGACCACCATGCCCGGGATCAATTGTAATTATTTTTCCTTCCAGTGGTAATATATTATTCATTTTAGCATCCACTAATTGA
Source organism: uncultured Bacilli bacterium (assembly GCA_934177995.1). GTDB lineage: Bacteria > Bacillota_I > Bacilli_A > RF39 > UBA660 > Onthousia. Next base: position 31,617 of record CAKPPW010000001.1, on the reverse strand, counting down.
AGTGATATTAATAAGGTTAAAAAAAGTATTAACATTAAACTCTTATATTTTCTAATAAACATATAAAAACACCTAGTAAATTTTATGTTTACTAGACAATTTTAATCACAATAATAACAGGATAATTAAATAAGTAACTTTACTTAGATTTATTTAAATTTTTTCTTTCTTTTGTAGCAATTAACGTTCCATCTGTCTTGTAAATTGATACTCGAATGACATCATCACATAAATTTAAAGACCTATTCAAAATATCATCTACAGAAGTAAAAGAAGGGATATCATCCTCATCAATAATTGGATTACAATCAGCAAAGCCAATCATAAATCCTTCTATTGTTTTACAATAAGCACCAAGCGAATACCTATTATCTTTTTCAAAATATACAATTCTATATCCTTCATCATATTTTTTTCCACAACCAGCATCTATTAGTTTTTCAGATAAAATTTTCATTTTGTTAACTCCTTATATATATTTATATTATAAAACATATATTTGTTTCAAAATAATAATTAATTATCAATATTAGTATTTTTTCTCTTGCAAATCAGACTTATTAACTGATGATAATTTTAATTCATAACCTATTGGTTTAACATTTCCAAACACTTGACCACCAAATACAATTACATCATCAGAATATATTGGTTCTTTGTTAATAGCAAAATTGCTTAATTCATCAATAGAAATTATTTCTTTTTCTTTATCATAAATCATTTTATCTAAATACTCTTGTTTAAAATCATTAGATGCTATAATTTTACTAAATACATCAATAAAATCATAGTATATAGTTGGATTAATTTTTACTACGTTTTCTATAAATAATTCTTTAAGAATTTCTGTTTTTTCAAAATTTTGGTCACTTGTATTATAAATTTTAGAAAAGTATTCACAAGTATCCTTTATGTTATCAAAATCATTGTGTTCATTATCAGAAAAATTTCTTATAATAACATCTAGGGTAATTCCACACAATTCGTCTACTGATTCATATATATTTTTTGATAGTAAATGCCTTTCTATTGCATACTTTGTATTTTTAGGAAAATTTTCAACTAAAAGATTTTTATATTCTTCCTCACTAAGTTGTTCATCAAATTTTTTCTTATTTTTTAAATAGTCTTCAACAGTTGTTTTATCTTCATGATATGAATAATTTAATGTAAATACGTTAATACAATCTTTAAGAGCAGTTAATTCTTTTTCATTTAAGGTATTTTCTGTTATCTCTATTATTCTATTTAAAATATCATTTTTGCTATCAATATTATCTGCATACATTAATGTATCAATTAAATATCTATTTTTACCTAATATCATCATTAAGTTTTGATAAAAAACTTTATTTATCGTATATTTACCTGAAGGTTGAGTTTTAAAATCATTAAGATGAAACTCTTCCCCGTTTTCTCTATTATTTATAGTCACATATGTATAATTCGTATCACCATATTCTAATTCATCTTGTCTTTTACTAACTACAGCCTCTTCTATTTTATTTAAGAAAGACTCCCGATATTTATACCCTTCCATTAAAAAATGATTTTTTTCTGTTTCTAATTAACCAATTGCATGACCAGCTTCATGTATTAACAAGTTTAATGCTTCATGTTTACTTTTACAAGACCAATCAAATTCAATTTTCTTTTCTTCTTTATATGTTGCACCACTGTTCTTTCCTATTCTATTTCTTGGTACAAAATTATATTCTTCAAAAAACTTGACTGTTTTTTCTTTGCCAAAAATACTTATCATTTCCGGTAACAATTCTATAGTATTCTCAATTAGTTTTTCATCATAATTTTTACCAATCATTAATTGTTTAATGGTATCTTCTAACTGCATATATTATCCTCTTTTCTTTAATTGTTTGCTAGTCCTTCTCATTAATCATACCATAATTTACTACAAAAACTAAACTTATTAGTAGTGAAAAATAATCCTTATTCTTAAAAATTTTGCAACATATTTTTAACAATTGACACTGATGCTCACTATAAATAACAAAAATATATTTATATTAGCAATTAATAATTTATACCTATAAATGTTTTAATATCTTTATCCGTTGGATTTGATGAGAATCTCTGACCTTCAAGCCAATTACCACTACCTGCCTCTTTCTCTAATAGTTTTCCACTATTACCGATATCAGACGATGCTGATGTACAAAATGGTATAACTGTCTTTCCAGCAAAGTTATTAGCTTTAACAAATGTATTTACTGGCCAAGCAGCTATTCCCCACCATATAGGATAACCAATTAAAACAGTATCATAACTATCCCAATTAGCTACTTCAGTACTTTCAAGTTCAACATTTCTTAAAGATTCGTCATCATGTTCTCTTGATACTCTTGATTTAGCATTTGTCCAATCTAAATCATCTGATGTATATACATCTTTTGGTACTATTTCAAAAATATCAGCATTAAATTACCTGCAATCTTTTTAGCAACTGATTCAGTATGACTTTGAGCAGAATAATATACTACTAGAATTTTTTTATTAGAAGAGGTGGTATCATTACCAGAAGTAGATGTACCACTATTTTGATTAGTCTTATTATTTCCATTTAAGACATAGTAAGAACTGGCTCCAATTATAACAATTAATAATATTACTAAGATTATAGTTATACTTTTTTTCATTATAAATCTCCTTACCAGTTTTTCTTGTCATTACGACAGTCTTCATTTTCTCTTCTTGATTTTACAATATTATCAAACCATTCAACCATCTTAGGATCTTGATGATTAAAGAACAAACTATTACTTGTATCTAATTTACTAATCTCTTGCATATCATCTTCTGATAGTTCAAAATCAAATACATTAAAGTTTTCTTTCATTCTTTCTATATAAGTTGATTTACAAGCGATAATAACTCCTCTTTGGATTAGCCATCTAAGCATTACTTGAGCGGAAGACTTATTATATTTTTTACCAATACTAACTAATACCTCATTAGTAAATAAACCATTTCTTCCTTCTCCAAATGGTGCCCATGCTTCCATTTTCACTAGTATTTAGTTGTAAAGAAGCCACCCCTTCCAAATTTTTATGCTGCCCATTTCCTGTAAACTCTGCTAACCGTTTTTGAAACTTAATAAAATTCTCTATCATTTGATTAGCAATTTCATTAATTTTAGGAATTATTTCTGATTTCAAGGCATCATTTGAATCTTTAAACATTTCTACTGCTCTTTTTTTCTTTTCATCATCTATTAAACCTATATATTTAGAATTAATACTTAAAGCAAGTTCGTTAATGTACTGCTCTATTAATTGATTCTTTTGCTCTATATTCATATTCTACCACCTTACGATATAATTATTTATCTATATTATAACATTTAACCAATTATGTTTTTTATAAAATTATGTTATTATGTGTAAATTAAATACCTAAATAGCCATCATAATACAAAAAAACATCTAATATTATAAACTACTAGATGTTTCTAATTAATTATTTTATAGCAGAAGACTGTAAAGCAGTAATAGCAATTACTCCAACTATATCACTAGCATTACATCCTCTAGATAAATCATTTATTGGTTTAGCAAGTCCTTGAGTAACTGGCCCATAAGCTTTAGCTAGTCCTAGTCTTTCGGTTATCTTATAAGCAATATTACCAGCATCTAAATCTGGAAATACTAAGACATTGGCATAACCTGCTACTTTTGAACCAGGTGCTTTTCGCTCTCCTATTTCTTTAACAATAGCAGCATCAAACTGTAATTCACCATCTAAAGTGATATCTTTTAAGCTTTCCTTAGCAAGTTCTACCGCTTTTACTACTTTTTCACTATCAGGACATTTTGAAGATCCATAAGTAGAATGAGATAGAAAAGCTACTTTCGGTGTATCTTCTACTAATAATTCAAAACTTTCAGCACTACTTTTAGCAATATCTACTAATTGTTCACTAGTAGGATTTTGATTTAATCCACAATCTGAATAGATAAATACTCCATTAGAACCATACTGCTTTTGTGGAGTATCCATCAAAAAGAAAGATGATGCTGTCTTAGTATTAGGTGCTGTCTTAATAATTTGTAAAGCTACACGTAAAGTATCAGAACTAGAGTGAACTGCCCCACTAACCATTCCATCAGCATAATTAAGTTTAACAAGCATAGCTCCAAAATAAGGATAGTCATTAGCAAGTATTTCCCTAGCTTTATCAAGAGTCATTCCCTTTTTCTTTCTTAATTCATAATAAGTATTAACACATAAATCAAAGTCAGCAAACTTAACTGGTTCTATTATCTTACATCCATCAAGCGAAATATTGTTCTTTCTTGCTAAAGATAAAATATCTTCTTCCTTACCAATCAAATAAATATCCGCAATATTTTCCCTAACAGTGATAGCTGCAGCTTCTAAAGTTCTAATATCGTCTGTTTCTGGTAAAACTATTTTTTTCTTCTCATTTTTCTTTACTCTATCAATTATCTTTTCTATAAAATCCATATCTTACTCCTCCTCTAATTTACTTTCTCCTGTTTTATAATCTATAGTAACACCTTTTTGAACATTATATACATAAACATTAAATGATAACTTTCCCTTATCCTCAATTGAATATGCTTCCATATATGCTCCATTTGCTACTAAATTATCACCATCAAAAACAGGGGTTACTCTATATAAAACATGATTATTAGTCTCTTTTATATAATTAGCTACTCTATTCTCAAAAGGTAACATTCCATCTACATTCATACTTCTAGTACAAGTCATTAAATTTTTGGGATTAGCATTTTGCCCTGTTAATTGATGGGCGATTAAATGACATCTATTATATAAATATTTTCCATCAACAAAATCATACTTAACTGTATGCCATCCAGCTGGCTTAATCATACCAATACTACCTCTTTTAGTAGTAGGCATTGTACTTTTACTAACAAGAGCAAAAGCTACTCCTACTCTACCTAAAGAATCTAAATCACTATATTCTTCCTCTTCTGTCAACTCTTTTTCACTATCTGTGAATGTTGGTTTATTATTATTTACCTCTTTATAAGGTTCATTATCATAACTTGGTATATTAATAACATCACTCGTATTATTACTATCATCTTTATAAGCATAAGATGGTAATATATATTGATAACTTACTACTGCTATTAAGACAATTAAACTTAACAGTGACGTTAATAACTTTTTATTCTTTCTACTCATCAAACCATCCTTTCCTTATTTATTGTATCATAAGATTACAAGATTTTTTAGAAATTTATTTTCTTATTTAACACTTTATGATAAACTTTAGATAAAGATGGAGGATTTATGAAAAAGAAGAAGAAAAGAAAAAAGATTATTACCTTTATTATACTCTTCATTATAATAATTATTATATTAGTATATCTAGCAACAACTAATAAAATTGAGATAAAAATTCCATTTACTGATATTAATACAACTAAAACAGAAAAGAAAAAATTAACTATATATGATGAAGATAGTAATAAAAGACCAATTGCTGTTATGATAGACAATAATGTTGGTTACTCTTCTCAAGTAGGATTACAAGATGCTTTTGTAACTTATGAAGCAATAGTAGAAGGTGGTCTTACTAGAATGATGGCTATATTTAAAGATACCAACACAGCATTAATAGGACCAGTTAGAAGTTCTAGACATTACTTTTTAGATTATGCTTTAGAATATGATTCACTTTATGCCCACTATGGTTGGAGTACTTTTGCTGAAAATGATATCAAGTCTTTAAGAATAAATAATATCAATGGATTATATGTAGATAGTGCTTACTGGCGTGATAGAAAGATTGCTGCTCCACATAATGTTTTTACTAACATAGAAACTTTATATAAAAGTGCTGAAAATCTTGGCTACCAAACAACTACCGATGAATGGGAAGCTCTACCAATAACTAGTGACACTGTAGACTTAACTAAAATTAAAAATAAGAATTGTACTGATACTGATTGCGACACTGGTTTGGTACAAGCTAATAAAGTAACTATTCTCTATTCTAACAGTCAAACAAGAAGTTATGCATATGATAGTGAGAAAAAAGTTTATCTAAGATATATGAATCATAATGCTCATATAGATAGAGATAGTAAAGAACAATATCATTATAAAAATATTATTATTATCAAGGTTAGAAATAAAACTTTAGATAATTATGGTAGGCAAGACTTAGATACAACAGGTACTAAAGAAGCATATTATATAACAAATGGATATGCCATACCAATAACTGCTAAGAAAGATTCAAGAAGTGGTAAAACCATCTATAATTATATGGATGGTAGTAGAGTTAGACTAAATGATGGAAATACCTTCATTCAAATAGAACCTGTTAATATGACTCCATCATTTGAGTAGTAGTAAGGTGTAGTAGTATGTATGAATGGTTAAATTTAGAATTATTAGATTATAAAAATAAAGATGACATATGGGACTTAATAAACTTATTTGAAGATGTAACATTACAAAAATATAATGACTTACCACCAAGATGTCCCTTTGTATTTCTTATTCAAAAGTATAGAGAAGTTAATGGTAATAAATCACATAAACCAATTGGATTCATATTTTTAGAAACAAAAGATATTTCTAGTAATAATTTATTTATTCACTTTGGTATAACAGAAAAAGAAAGAAACAAAGGTTATATGAAAAAAGCATTATATATTTTAAAACATAAATTAATAGGTAATACTATGGAGCAAGAAGACCATTTAAAAGATTATGAAAAAATATTAATTAATTCTAACATAATTGCAATAAGTAATAATGAAAATAATATAGTTAATCATATATTACAAAGTAATAGTTATGTTATTGATCCTAGTCAAAAGGTATATTATATCGGATTTAATGATAGAAAAAAAATACTCACAAAATGAGTATTTTTAATATGATTTTGTAATAGTATTACTATTATTTATTACCATTGGTTTATCTGTTAAAACATTTGAGTAACCAGATACTTTTAACGTCTCATCGGCAAATATTCTACCATCTTTTATATTATTTAAAAGCTGTAAATCAGTCTCAGAAACACCATGCTTTTGAGCAATCATTGCTAACGTTTCTCCACCAGTAACTCTTGTTATTAAATTAAAGTTATTTGCTTCAGCTACATAATTTTGAAAACGAAGTAATCCTTCTGTAAGTGAAGTTGAAAATTTACCAACATCAGTATTAGCATCAACTGCAATAGTTACAAATCTGTTTGCTCCTTCATCACCAATTGATTTTTCAAGAGAAGATGGTATTAATTTTTGATAACCATTATCATCTATTCCCTTTATTCCACATTGAACATCCATATCTGTTAAGTTGTTTCTTTTTAAACAACTATTAATTCCAATAGCTAAGGGATCGGTTTGATTATCTCTTTCTGTGTATTCTCCTATAACCTTAGTTTTACCATCACTATTGTAGTCTATAAAACTTATATAAGTCTCACTACCATCCATATTTTCTATAGTAGCCGAATCATTTGTTGTTTCAAAAGAAACACCTTTTTCTTCAAGATTAGCCGAAAGAGAACTAAAGAAATCACTATTTACACCATCATTTACTAGTACTAAATTCAAATCATTTAAATCAGTAATATCTGCATAAATAGTATTATCAGCAGCTATATTAGTTTCCATATTCTCCACTACTGATTTAGTATCTTCACTTTCCCTCATTGAATTTATTGAAACAGCTCCAATTGGTATAGCAAGGGCAAAAAGAGCCATACCTACTCTTGTCTTAAACCTTCTTCTAGCTCTAGCTTTTCTTTGAGCCATTAATCTTTTTTTCTTATTTAAATCAATAATTTTAGATTGATTTACTTCTAAATTTCTTATCATTACTATCACCTATTTCTTTTCACTAATTATTGTTAAAAGTTTTATAATTTCACCAAAACCATATATTAAGGAACAAAATACAAAACTAACTAACCAAAATATTAAAGTTAAAGCAAGATTATATTCTGTATTAGTACAGGTTTTAAACAGTGTAGATGTTTCCGTACAAGCTGGAAAAATATTACCTAAAATAATACCAATTATAAAGAAGAAAGCAAATAATAAGTAAGCTAATTTTTGATAGAAGTTATGTTCTCTAGTCTTAGTTACCTCTTTACTAATCTTTTTTAACTTAGGAAGTGGTTTCTTTTCCATTTCTATCTCATCAAATAAATCTTTCATTATTTATCACTCTCCTCTTCTTTTTTTATTCTTTTCTTTTTAGAAGAAGATACTTTCATATCATCATATTCTTTATATAATGATATATATCTAGCAAATAGAAAATAGAATAAAACTTCCAATAGAGAAATAACTATACTTTCAAATGATGTTGAATTAATAAGAGCTACTACTAAATGAATAACTAACAAAGTAGTAATCAAATAGAAATACTGTTCATTTTTTAACTCTACTATCACACTAGTACTTAAATGAAACTCTTTACCAATTACTGTATTTGAAATAAAGGCATATAGAAAATAAACTGTAAATAGTATATTAATTCCTAACTGCAAAAGAGAAGCTAAGCCAAATGATTGAAATACAGTAAACATACTTGCTAAGGTAATTAAACCAAAGAATATAAGCATAATTACATTTAAATGATCAAAATATTTCTTCCCTACTTTAAAGTGAAGTAGAGCAAAATAGATTAATGTTAAAACATAAATACTATTATGATTTAAAATGGATCTAATAATATCAGTAGTACCTAACTGACTATTAATTGCAAATGACTGTGATAAAATTATTAACACCACTAACAACCCAATAATAACATAAGTGACTAGTCTTGGACTATCAAACCAATCTTTTTCTTTACTATCTTTCATACAAACACCTTCTTTTTATTTAATATTAATTAGCGACTTCTCTTATTTTGGTTTTTCTTCTATATACTTTTTTACTAACTAATTTATAATCTTTTTCTATCTGTTTAATACTATCATACTTTTTATCTACCTTTTCATTTAGCATAGTAACTAACAAATCTTTCTCATAATAGTTATTAAGAACTAATTTTCCCTTCTTAGAAAGATTATAAATTGTTTTACTATCATTAGCTTCATACTCTTTATCATCATTCCAGTCTGTTACTCTATAAAGAGTATAACTTTTATTTCCTATTAATTCTCTATCTATTAGATATTCCCCACATTTAAGTGTTACTCTCTTTCCATCTTTTAGAAATTCCACTTTTGATTCATAAAGATCACAACTTTTGCCATTGAAAGGATTTTTAATTGGTGATATCAAATCTAAATTTAACATCTCATATAAATATATTGTGCCTTCATCCTTAAAATTATAATTAATAGCATTCATAGCCATGACTCTAGCATTAAAGTTAAATACTTGATATTTTTCTTTATTACTTAGTTTAAGTATTGCTACTAACAAAATAGCTGTTAATACTAAGCAAACAACTGCTACTGTTAAAAACTCATATGCTCCAAAACCTTTATTATTTTTTTTCTTCTTTTTCTTATTCTTTTTCATACGCCAACAACTTTCTTTCAAAATTATCATCTACTAATTTTATGGTATCAACACTAACTTTTAGTGATGATGTATAGTCGCCTTTAAAGAAAAGATTTCTTGCTCTATTAATTCCTTCTTCTATATCTTCATGAAGAGGAATATATCTATTGCCATAAACAATAGCCATTTCACTCATCTTAGCAGTTTTAATCATTGAAACAGTTGTATTATAAAGTTTTAGAACTAAATCTCTAGCTGTATCTACTCTAGTATTTAATGTTTTAATAGCAATTGGTTTTTTAGATAGTTCTTTTATCACCTCTAAGATAGCTTCATTAGCTTCACTAAGTTCAACAAAGTATCTATCTTCAATAACTGGTAATTTATACTCTCTCATTTTTTCTTTACATTCTTTTAACAGTCTTTCAATCTCTTCTAGTTGTTCCCTTGCTCTTTGTTCATCTTCATACATATTACCAAGTGATTTTAAAGCAATATCTAGAGTTGATTCTACTTGTTTTAATCTATTAGATAATTTCTCCACTTCATCATTAACACTAGAATAAGGTGTCGCTTTATTCTTAACTTTTTCTAACATCTTATGATGATCATCTTTTATAACTGTTAAATCTTTATTAACCTCATCTATTATTTTTACATCTTCTTTATTTAAATCATACATATTCTCAATATCATCTAATTGTTCATATATATCAGTTACTAGTTTAACTGTTTTATTTAGTTTTTTTTCAAAATCTTTACTTGCTTCTTCATATACTTTTCGTGATAATCTCTCTTTTTCAAAGGCCACAAAAATACTATCTAAATAGTCCAATATTGTCTTAAGCTCAAACATACAGTCTTCTAAGTTCAAGACTTTAATCCTATCTAGAATAACACTTACATTCTTTTTAGCTTCCGCCATATTATCATCAATACTTAAAAAGTCTAATGGATATCCTTCACTTTCCATCTTTTCTTTAGTATCTTCTATTTCTTTTACTCTCTTAGGAACCATCTGTTTACACATCATTAACAAATCAGGTACCTCAGAAATAACTATCTCCATATGTTCAATCATAGTATCAAGTGCTTTTACAATATGAACTACATCGGTATACTGATTCTGATCCATAGCTGTTTCAAACTCTAAGAATCTTTTTTCAATATTCTCTAACTGTAATTCTATCGCTTCAGCCATCTCTTCATAAAGATTTTTATGTTCTTGATATTCTTTATTTAATTCTCTATATTTAGTTTTTAATTTAGTAATTATATTTCGATATTTTTCTTCACTAAGAGTGATTTCTTTAATCTGGTCAAGTAAATAATTTGCCCGTTCTTTTGCTTTATATAATCCTATCTCACATTTACTTATTTTACTCTTAGCAAGATTATATTCCTTTTTATCAATCAATGTATCAAGTTCAATTAACAAATCATCTATTTTAGGAAGTTCTTCATCTTTAATATAAGCAAATTCATCTTGCCATTTCTGATACTTCTCTTCCATCTTTTCATTCTTTATAATCGGTTCTAGTTTAGAAAGTTCAAGAAGTACAGGAGTACTTCCAATTAAGTTTTTTTCTGTATCTAAATTTTTACATAATTTTAAATAATATTTTTTCCTTTTTTTCTTTAAAACAACGATAAGCACAATAATAAGAATGATTACAATTAAAATTCCGGTCAAAACATATAGTAATGTTCCTTTCATATAGCTCACCACCTACTATTTAATAATACCATAATCCTAGTTTTTTAGCTACAAAATATTTGACAAATCTACAATTTTATATTACAATAAATCTGCAATTTTACTTGAACAGCAATATTTCGCCTTTTTATATGTGTTTTTTGAAAGTTTCAAGTACCTTCGTTGCTGTGAAGCGAAAGAACAAAACAAAACTCCCATAGAAAGTATTGGAAATAATATTTCAAGAAGATGCAATTTATAAAAGAAAGGAGGATTTTTATGGCAAGATATACTGGACCTAGTTATAAACAATCTCGTCGTGTTGGTTTTTCTTTAACTGAAACTGGTAAAGAATTAGCTAAACGTCCTTATGGACCTGGTCAACATGGTAAAGATAGAAAAGGTAAACCTAGTGATTACTCTAATCAATTAAAAGAAAAGCAAAAATTACGTTTCATGTATGGTGTTAACGAAAGACAATTCCGTAAGACATTTGATGAAGCTAGTAAAATGGCTGGAGTTCACGGTACTAATTTCTTAATCTTACTTGAATCTCGTCTTGATAACTTAGTTTATCGTATGGGATTTGCTACTACTCGTCGTGGAGCTAGACAACTTGTAAACCATGGACATATTACTGTTAATGGTAAGAAAGTTGATATTCCTTCATATAGAGTTAAACCAGGAAGCAAGATTGCTTTAAAGGAAAATTCTAAAGATCATAAAGCTGCACTTGAAGCTATTTCTAAGGTTACTAACCGTGTAGAGTACATTACTTTTGATGAAAATAAATTAGAAGGTACTTACGTTAGATATCCTGAACGTAGTGAATTAAATGCAGATATCAATGAATCATTAATCGTTGAATTCTATAACAAGTAAAAAGACTTATTAACAAAGTCTTTTTTCTTATGAAATAAATATAGCATCAGTGTACTTATCAATAATAGATAGTACACTTTTTTCTGCTATAATTAAAACTGTTCCTTCTTTATATTTGTTATTAAGTTCCTTTATAAAAGAAGTAACATTTTCTTCTAATTCTTTATCTAAAGCAGCTACTTTATTTACTATAAGCTTATCACCTACTAATAATAAAGCTGTTCCAAAAGAAGCTATAGAAGTATCAGTATAACAATAATCAATTGAAATACCTTTCATAGTTAGAGCCAAAACTCTAGCCATTCTTATTCCTTTCTCACTTAAAGGAGGATTCTTTTCAACAGATAAATCTTTAGCAAATGGTTCTAATAAATAATATTTCATTATTTAACTATCTTTCCATTCTTATTATACTTCAAGAAGTAAGGGATTAAATCTTTATTATTACCACCTAATTCTTTAGAAGATGTTTGTCCAACAATCATACAGCCATCTTTTGTTACTAACATATCACTAAAGTAAATATCCCTACTACCAGTCTCTGTCTTCTTAGTAATTTCTTCTCCATCTTTCTTATATTTAGCAAAGATACCACTATATCTAAAGACATTATAAGAATCAGTTGATTCTTTTTTATCTTTCTTAGCTGTATGACCAATAGCTACTATATTATCACCATCTACTACTACTTTATTAAATCTAGCGGAACTATTAACTCTATATCTCTTTTCATATTTGATGTTACCATCTTTATCATATCTTAGTAAGACTGCTTCTGTTTTCTTATCTTTATCATCTGCTTCTATATTAGTTGTTTTTCCACCTACTACTACAAAATCATCATCTATTTTAGCCATTGATGAGAAACCAACTACATCAGTATATTCATAAGTCTTGATAAATTCTTTTTCTCCAGTTTTACTAAATTTAGCAAAGAATCCATATCTAGTAGCGTCTTTTCCGACAAGATAAATGGCATCATCATCTACTACTACATCATTAAATATTCCTGATTTACTACCACCATAATTAGTACGCCATTTTTCTTTCAAATCAAAGTCATATTTAACCATAATAGCTCCACCATCAGGATCATTTCCAATAGTCATATTCTCTAAAATGCTTTGTCCAATAACTAAATACCCATCATCCATTACTACTACTTTAGTAAACTTAGTATCACCTGCTATTTGTAAAGTCTTAGAATTTATTTGTTTACCATTTTTATCATAGATAACAATTAAACCATCCTTAGTCTTTTCCTTAACTTGAGTCTTAGTATAAGCGGCAGAACCTACAGCAATATAACCATCTTTAGTTTGTTTAGCATCATAGAAATAAGAATCATATCCTTTAGTATAAGCACTTTCAAATACTATTCTTTCATTCTTATCATACTTAACTAACTTAGCTTTTTGGTAGTCTTTACTATACTTATTATATTTACTATGTTTAAAGTCACTACTACCGCTACCAAGATAACCATCTTTTAGTTTTTCAATTGAACTTAAGGTATCAACATAAACAGTATTATTATTAGCTTGATAAATTTTAACTCCTATATAAATACCTTCTACTACTATAATAGCAATACACACTATCACCAAAAATTTTAACCATTTTAATAATTTTTTATTTTTTTCCATCTTTTCACCTACTTAAATACTATAATGAAGTACTTCTTCTTTCCTCTTCTAATTATAATATATTTATCTTCAATTGCAACTTCTTTTGTAACCATAAATTCTAAATCTGTTATTTTTTTACCATTTATGCTAATACTTCCATTAGTAATAAATTCACGAGCTTCTCTTTTACTTTTACAAATTCCCATTTCTACTAATAAATCTACTAACAAATATTCTTTATCTATTTCTTGTTGTTCTATTCCCTTAAAGGCTTGTTCTATTTCTTTAGAAGTTAAAGATGCTATATCACCACTAAATAATGATTCACTTATCTTAACAGCTTGTTTATAGGCATCTTCTCCATGAAGATATGTTATTACCTCATAAGCCAATCTCTTCTGAGCAATTCGTTTTTCTGGTGTTTCATTATGTTCCTTCATAATAGCTTCTATCTCTTCTTTATTTAAGAAGGTATATTTCTTAAGATATTCTTCCATCATTATATCTTCAAAGTTTAGTATATATTGATACATTTCATAGCTAGTAGTCTTTTCTTCATCTAACCATAAAGCATTTCCATAACTCTTACCTAACTTCTTACCAGTAGAATCAACAATAAGTGGTACAGAAAAAGCATAAACTTCTTCATTATTTAGTTTTCTTATTAATTCTATTCCTGTAGTCAAGTTACCCCATTGATCAGATCCACCAAACTGTAAATCAGCTCCATAATGATCATGAATATATTTAAAATCATATCCTTGAATTAACATATAAGAAAATTCAGCATAAGAAATACCAATATCCATCTGTCTTTTTACTAAATCTTTATTAATCATGTAAGATACATTTACATACTTTCCAACATCTCTTAAAAAATCAATATAGTTATAGTCTTTAAACCAATCATAGTTATTAACTACTAATGTGTCTTCACCAAATAATTTTTGCATTTGTTTTTTAATCTTTACAAAATTACTCTCTATAACTTTAATATCAGCTTTTTCTCTTTCTCCAGTTCCTCTAGGATCTCCAACTCTTCCTGTAGCACCTCCCACTAAGATTATTGGTTTATGTCCTGCTCTTCTTAATCTTTCAGCAACTAAGAAAGTAGGAAATTGACCAATATGAAGGCTTTCTGCCGTTGGATCAGCTCCTATATAGAAAGTCATTCCACCTTTATTTAGTTTTTCTTCTAACTCTGGAGATGTCACATCTTTAATTAAACCTCTCCATTTTAAATCTTCATATAATGTCATTTTTATTCCTCCTTAAAATATAAAAAGTTTCTACAAATATAAGGACGGATTCTTCCGCGGTACCACCTTATTTCATAGAAACTATGCTCTTAATAGATTAACGCTCTAACACGATTCTTTCTCCAAATGTGTATTTCATCTAAAATATTATCTTAGTTTTCACCAACCACTAAGTCTCTTAAAAATAATCGTTCTAAACTACTATCATTCTTCACAGAAATCTAGAATTACTATAACATTTTCTTATGAAGATAGCAAGCATTTTAGAACACTTTTATGAACCTAATCTTATTGAGTAAGGATTAAGTGATGTTCCATCACCTTTAGATATAGTCATATCTTGTTTTAAATTAATAACCGGTCTGATACCAGCCGTTCCTGATGTACCATACCATGGATGTAAACCACCTATACTCATTACAGTAAACATTCGTGCCTCTGTTATATTTTGTTCAAAATGAGCAGGTGAAAGCGTCCAATAATATTTTCCGTTATATAGGTAATAATTAGTATTTGATGAATACTCCTCTTGATAAAAAGATCTACTACCAGCAAGGGCTGCTTCATCTGCCAAGATCAATCCTATAGGATAGTTTAGTTTAGCATTTTCATTTGACACTTTAAATCTATCATTTTCCTGACTACATTTTAAGCTTGGAGCCTTATTATCCTGTGTAAGGTGCCTATAAACTGAATAGCCTGTACCAGATGATGTCAAATATCCTGAACCACCAGCTATACTTCTGTCATTACAAAAAGTTGTATCTGCTAAATATGAAGTATAGTTTACAAGATTGTTTTGATACCAACTATCTATTTTTTCTTTGATTGTTGAATCTGTCGTATTAGTCTGTGCATCTGCCAAACTATTAGAACTATAACTTATTGGTTTTACTACCATTGTAGTAGCATTACTATATCCCGTTACTTTATATGCTACATTACAACTAGTATTCAAACAACTATATAACTGATTATTTACTATCTCATCGTGATTATCAGTCCAGGTTAATTGTTTTATATCTCCTGTTAAAGTAAATTTTTTAGTTGACTCATCAAAAGTGTATCCTGTTCCATAATTATATTTTTGATTATTGGTAAACCAATTATATGTTGTAGTTCCATTATTTTCATGTAGTGAAAAACTTTCATTATATTTATATCCGACATAAGTTGGATCCCAGTACTTATCATTAAATTTAGAAGTACCTATCATAGTATTATCTCCAGTATCAGATGTACTCTTGCCAGAATAAATCATTCTGACACTACCATCACCATTACGTCTAATTATTCTCCAAATGAATCCGGCAAATGATACATAGTTATTTTTAACTGCTCCACGATAATAGTAGCTTTCTCCATCATCATCTTCGGCCATATATAGTCCATCAGTTTCTGTATCGTTTGGTGCTATTTTATTAAAATCAGGTGTCCCTTTTGCCTTTATAGCGATTTTAGCAGACTCTACTGTTGTTTCATGATTATTCATTACTAACATGCAATCTGATAAAGTAGTAAAGCCATTGTCTTTACAATAAGTATCTTCTGCTTGTGCTACAGTATCTGAAGTTTGTCCATAAACATTTACTCTTACTTTATAAGTTAATCCTCCATTATCATTCTGTGGATTATAACTTTCATCTACCCAGATTCTTAATCGATAATTAATTGTTGTCTCTCCCTGCTCTTTTAAATTACCTACATATAAACTCATCATATCAGAAGGTCTTCCAGTATAAACATTACCAGATGGCTCCTCATAGTATGTTCTTGGTGCCATTACTTCTTTTTCTTTTCCAGTACTATCTACAGTAGTTAAATAATACTTAATATTATTGCCACTAAAAGTATTACCTGTTTCTTCTTTAGCTGCTATTTCATAGTTAATATCTGTATTTCCAATGATAGACGACTTAACAGAAAAGTCAAAATACTCTCCACTATTTTTTCTAGTTTTACCGGTATTATCTGTGGTTGGTAGGGCATTATTAATAGAGATAGTATTATTACTTTCAGTATAAAGCATTGTTATTGCACCTGTTGTAATTGTATTTTCTTTCTTACCTATTCCACTATAGATAAAGGCTGAATAACTGATTCCTATTACAATTATTAATAAAAATATTGATGTTGCTACCGTTAATATATTTTTTAGCTTTCCCTTATTCATCTTCTACCACCTCTTTTATTTTAGTATTACTCAAAATGATAGATTCATACCTTTTTATCGTTAATTTATTACTTTGACAGTTTGATATTACTGCTCTCATCACTGTCTCACACCTTCCATTCTTTATTTTATAAATATCATTATTCTTGACATTTTAATCATATCATAAAAATTGTATTTAGACATTTGGCTATATAACCATTTTTGGAGCATAGCAAAAAAGATAGGACTAGTCTCATAGCTCTATCTTTATTACTACACAATAAAAGAAAGTAGTTTTGTTACTTAATACCCCCCTATGTTAACTAGATGTAAACTTATATTGTTCATGAGTGGGACACCTCTACTTTCTTAAACATTTTTATTTTCCTGCTGCTTCTAATTTTTCTAACACTTCATTAGTAACATCAATAGCTTTAAGACGCATATCTTCTGCTGCTTTTTCTAAAACAGGTGTTCCTTTTTCTACAGCAAGATTAACTAACTCTTGACATTTTTTCTTAATATCTGCTGCTTTCTTTTTAGCTATCTTTAAAGCCTTTTCTTTATCAAGGTCTTCTAATTCTTCCTTGATTTCATCAACTTTTCTTTCAAAAGTCTCTTTAACTTCATCCATATCGATGTCCTTAGCTTTATTAACTAATTCATCCATCTTTTCTTTTAATTCTCTTCTAGTCTCACTACCTTTTTTAGGAGCGAATAAAATACCTAATCCTGCTCCAATAGCAGCTCCTGCAATGAACTTACCTAGTCCACTTTTATTTTTTTCACAACTCATCTTCAACATCCTCCTTTTTCTGTTTTCTTTTTTTTACCAAACTTTTAATTGTCCCCATTATTGTTGATGCGATAGTATCAGTAACAACAGTTGCCTTAGTAGTAATAAAATCCATTACATTAAATAGTCCACTCATAGAGTCCATTTTCTTTTCTAAATCATCTAAGAGTGTATTAATTCTAGTAACTGTTTCTATTGCTCTAATACCTAAGATAATCAGTACAATAATAAGAACAATTAAAAGACTATACATTACTGCTGGTAAAAACACATTGACAAATTCCATAATCAGTCTTCCTTTCTCTATTATAACTAATCTTTATTAGAATCTTCATACATTGAATCAAATAAATCAAATAAATTATCTTCAAGTTCTGGTTCTGTATCTTCTTTATGTCTTAAATCACTTCTTCTACCAGTTTTTCTTTCATGAGAAATATCTTTATAGTCAACATTATATTCTAATCCTAAATCTTCAAAATATTCCTCAGCATCTCCTACAGTTACCTTTGGAACAGCAGGAGTATTATCAGTAATATCTTCTAACATAGAATTAGTATCTGCTTCTTCCTCACTAATTTCTTTATACTTTTTTCTATCATCTAAATAATCATCATCTTTTTTTTCTTTAGCACTAGATGTTAACTCTTCATCAAAAATATCATCATTACCACCATAAGCTTTAGCTCTAACACTATCTACATCTAATTTTTTAGATGAATAACTACTTGTTATTCTAACTTCCTTCTTTGTTGTAACTTCTTCTTTCGTTTCACCAGAATCAATTAAACCATAAATTGGTGAAATAACAGGTGATGGATGAAAAGTTTTCTTTGTTTCTTTCTTCTCATAAGTTCCATAACTTTCAATCTTAATCTCATCTTTTTTATTTCCATAAGGAAGCTTCTCAGGCTTTTTTTCCACAGGTCTTGGTGGATAAGCTGGATGAAAATCTTGTGGTACTTCTCTTCTTTCTACAGGTTTTGGTTTTTCCTCAACTCTTGTAGGTGTTTTTTCTCTAATATCAACAAAATCATCTTCACTAATAGCTGGAAACTTAAAAGTCTTCTTTTCTTCTTTTGGTAATTCTTCCTTTACCTCATCTTCTTCAAAGACAGCTTCTTCTCTTCTTTCTCTTCTAGTTTCTGGTAAAACTATCTTCTTAGCAATAGGTTTTTCCTTTTTATCCTTTTTTTCTTCTACTTCTACATACTCTTCTTCAAAAAGAGCATTCTTTAACTTATCTAGTATTTTCACTTTATTCACCTCATTATTCTGACTCTTCAATATCTATTTTATCTTCATCTGTATTCTTTTCAGTATATCCTTCATAAGTACCATATTTTTCTTCATAGTCAAGATAACTTTCTTTAGTTTTTTCATTACCTTTAGGTTTCATAACATTATAAGTTTCTTCTTTATAATTAAGAACTTTAGTACCAATTAAAGTATCTAAAACTACTCTGTTATACGTTATAGAATTTAAAATAGAACTCATATATGGTAATACTTCTGTTATCTCTTTTTCTTTAACTATCGCTTCTATCTTTCCATAATTATACATAAATTCAATAAAATATGAATCATCTTTATCAAGCTTAGTTATCTCCAAGTAACCACTCTTACCATTATAATTTAATTTTTTAGAATAGTATGCATCCTTATTAACTTTATAATCCAACTTCTCTTTATTATAATAACGAATTACATCACTATAGAAATAATAACTTCTATTTTTCTCATCAAGTAAAACAGCATTATAATCTTTCTTAGAGGTAAATCTTATCCCTTTTGGAATATAGTATTTATATCCATCATAAACAACATTATAATGTTTATTATTTTCTTTAAGTAATATTGGTAATAAAGAATCTATACTTTTATTAGAGAGATTACTACAACCAGTTACTACAAAACAAAGAAGTGAAAGAAATAGTATTTTCTTTTTCATATTTCACCTACTCTTATCTTATTATAACAAATAATATTGACTTTTTAAATCATTTTTCTGCAAAAAGATGATAAATATTTGCACCTTTTCCCCTAAATTTACTCTCATATTCAGTCATTATTAAATCAGGTGACTGATAATTAAATGATACATCGTTTAATAAGTAACCCATATCACCAAGTGATTCTACTGAATACAAGAAGAAATCTCTATTATCAGTTCTTACTTCTATCCTTTCCTTATCTTTAAAAATATTTTTATATTTTTCTAGGAATAGCTTACTAGTTAATCTTCTATTTTCATGTCGATTTTTAGGCCAAGGATCAGAAAAGTTTAAATATATTTTATCTATTTCATGGTCAAATAAATCACTAATTAAGTTAGCATCATATTTAATTAGTATTAGATTATCTAGTTTTTCCATCTTTAGGATAGCCTTAGCCATAATACTATCAAATCTTTCTATGCCAATAAAGTTTATATCTTTATACTTTTTAGCATTTTGATAAATAAACTGTCCTTTGCCCATACCTATTTCTAAGTAGATAGGATTATCATTATTAAATAATTCTTTAAATTTACCTTTATATTCTTTAGGATTATTCAAAAGAAAAGAACAATTATCAAGTATTTCTTCTTTATTTTTTACATTTCTTATACGCATGTTATCACTTCCTCGTTAATAGTTTAACACATGTATAATAAGTTTGCATATAATAAAGCGAAAGGAATGGATAAATATGATGAATCAAATGCCACCTTATAATATGTTCCCACCTGCTTTTGATCCAAATCAAGGTCAAAATCAAGGAATGGGAAGTAATTGTCAGGAAAAAATACAAATGTTAGAAAATCAAATAAACAGAATGGAAAGACAACTTAGAAGACTAGATAATAGAGTTAGTAACTTAGAAAATAATTTAATAACTCCATATTCTAGTCAAAACACCGGATATGGTAGTGCAAATAATAAATATATGATGTAAAATAGTGTAGACAGTGTTGTCTACCTTTTTGTTAAGAAAGAAGTGATTAGATGCTTATAGTAGGAAGTTATAATCTTCAAAATAAATTTAAATTAAAGAGATATAATGGTAAGTTTAATAACCAAGATAATGTTCTTTTGTTAAAAGAATTCTTAGATGATTATAATATTGATATATTAGGAACTCAAGAGTTTGTCTATTGGTATTTAGAACGAGCGAGAAAAGAGATTAATGATAAATATTCTATAAATGGTAAATATAGATATCCACTAGTTGTTTTAAAAAAATATGATGAAGCTAACAGTATAATCTGTAAAGAACCTGTAACTAAATGTAAAACTTGTCATTTACCTTTCTTACCTAATATTATTCCAAGAATTTTAACCAAAGCTTATATTGATACTAAAGAGTTTGGATTAATTGTTTTCTATAATACTCATTTATCAGTTAAAAATGATAAGGTTAAGAAAAAACAATTAGATTTTATTCTAGAGAATATAAAGAAAGAAACTAATCCCGTAATTTTAACTGGTGACTTTAATATGACAATTAATAATCCACTACTTAAAGACTTTATTAACAAGTTAGAGAAAATAGGTATTAAAAGAGTAACTGTCTTAGAGAAAACTTATAAGACACATAGTAAAAATAATGCTATAGACCATGTTTTTGTAAGTAGAGAAATGAATATTTTGAAGTATAAAGTTATAAAAGATGATAAATATAAAGACTTTAGTGATCACTATCCAATTATTGTCTGGTTAAGTAGAGTAAAATAGCTGTTATCTGGGTATACTAAAATTGACTTTTAGCAAGGAAAATACTATACTTTTAAGTAGAAATGAGGAAATAATTATGAAGTTAAAAGAATTAAATATAGATAAGTTTGATGAGTTTGTGAGAAACAATAAATATAAGAGTCATTTTTTACAATCAGCAGCTTGGGGAGAATTATCAAAAGAAAAAAGGAATCTTACACCATATTATTTAGGATTAGTGGACGAAAAAGATAATATTTTGGCAGCTACCCTACTTTTACAGAAACATCTTCCTCTTAATTTATGTTATTTTTATGCCCCTCGTGGTTATGTTATCGATTTTAACGATTTTGAATTACTTAAAAGTTTTACTAAAGAATTAGTTTCATTTGCTAAAAAGAAAAAGGCTATTTATATTAAGTTAGATCCTGATATAGTATGGCAAAGAACTAAATATGATGGTGAAGTTATTTTAGAAGAAGCAAAAGAGAAAAAGATAATGAATAGTTTACTAAAACTAGGATATCATCATTTAGGATTCACTAAGAATTTTGAAACTAGACAACCTCGTTATACTTTTAGAATAGATTTAAAGCAAGACTTAGAAGAAATTGAAAAGCACTTTTCTAAAACTACTATGCAAAGAATTAATAAATCCTTAAAGTTAGCTACAGAAGTAGAAATTGGTAGTGAAAAAGATTTAGGTGAATTTTATCAATTAATGATGTTAACAGAGGATAGAAAAGACTTTGTCTCATACCCTTTTGAGTATTATGAAACTCTTTATCGTTTATTTAAGAAAACTGATGATGTATTTTTATTCTTAGGTAAAGTTAATCTTGAAAAGATTATAAGTATTTTAGAGAATGATTTAGCTGATGTTGAAAAAGAATATAATAAAGAGAAGGAAAAGACATCTAAAAGTGCTAAGAATAAGCAGAAAGAATTATTAAGGAGAAAAGATAAATTAACGGAAGACTTAGAAAAGTATAAAAAGATAGAAAAAGAGTATGGTAAAGTAATAACTTTATCTGCTCACATGATTGTAACTTATGGTAACAAAGCTTGGGTATTATATGCTGGTAACCATAATTTATTAACAGAGACTTATACTAATTACCATACTTATTATGAACACTTAAAGTTCTGTAAAGAAAGAGGAATAGAGATATATGATCAGTTTGGAACAATAGGTGATTTATCTAAAGATAATCCAAGACTTGGCCTACATGAGTTTAAGAAAAAGTTTGGTGGAGACTATATTGAATTTATGGGTGAATTTGACTATATCTTAAAACCTATTTACTACTTTGCTTTTACTAAACTTGTACCAATCTATCGAAATTATATTAAGAAAAGAAAGAAGAAGGAGTTAAAAGATGAAGTTAGAAACATTAACAATTAAAGAATTCACTAATTGGGCAATAAAGAGTGATGAAATAACCTTTCATCAAACTAAAGAATGGGCTGACTTAAAGAAAAAGAATGGTTGGAAGGCTTATTATGTAGGATTAAAAAATAAAAAAGAGATTAAAGCAGCTAGTCTAATTCTAGCTAAAGAAATACCGGTCATTAAAAAGAAAATGTTTTATGCTCCTCGAGGTTTTTTAATTGATTATCATGATTTAAAACTACTTACTACCTTTACTAAGGAGATAAAGAAATGGGCTAAAGAGAAAAAAGGAATATTTATTAAAATAGATCCTTACGTTATGTATAAAGAACATGATTTAAATGGCGACTTAGTTAAAGATGGTATTGATAATAGTGATACTGTTGATAATTTAAAGTCACTTGGCTATCATCATTTTGGATTTAACCTAATGCAAGATACTCTACAACCTAGATGGATGCATACTATAACTGTTAAAAATCGTTCTTTAGATGATGTTATGAAAGATATGGAGTCTAAGACTAGACAAATTTTAAGGAAGAACGAAAGACTTGGTGTTAAATCAAGAGAAATAACTAGGGATGAGATTAAAATATTTAAAGATATTATGCAACATACTGGTGAAAGAAGAGACTTTATTGATAGACCACTTTCTTATTATGAAAATATGTGGGATACTCTTCATGATAGTGGTATTTTAAAAATTTTAGTAGCAGAAGTCGATTTTGATGAAGAGATTAAAAACACTAAAGAAGAGATTAAAAAACTAGAAACTGCTATAAAAGAACGTGAAGAAAAGTTTAATAATAAATATATTCCAATGAATGAAAAGAAATATAATGCTAATCAAAAGAAAGATAAAGAAGAAATTGAAAGACTTAAGAAAAATATAGAAAAGTCTAAATTAATGAAAAAAGAATATGGTGCTAAACCTATTCTTGGTGGTATTCTCTTTCTAATCTATGGAAATGAGGTTCTATCTTTATTTGGTGGTAGTAAAAAAGAATTAATGTCTTTTCAGTCTGCTTATACTCTTCACTTTGAAGGTATTAAATATGCTGTAGAACATGGTTATGATACTTATAATTTCTATGGTATCACTGGTGACTTTAGTAAAGATAATCCTCTTATTGGACTATATCTATTTAAGAAAAGCTTTGGTGGACAAGTAGTAGAATTAATTGGTGAATTTGACCTTATTATTAGTAAGTTTTGGTATCACACTTATAACATTAGTTTTAATCTATACCATAAATTAAAGAAATTAAAAAAACATAAATAAAAGTCCCTGCATAGAGCAGAGGCTTTTTCTATTTAGGTTTTCTAAGTGTCATAACTTTCTGATAAGCCTGATCATAAACATCTAATTGACTTTTATATGCTGCATTCCCATCAAGTAATTGACTAATCTGTTGTTCCATCATTTGATTTTTCTGCTTTTCTTCCGCTAATTCTAACTCTAATTGATTTGCTCTAATATTAAGTTCATTATTTCGAGCTTCTATTGCAGAATAACCTTGTTTTCCAGAATCACTAATTAAACCAGTGCATAAACTATCATTACAAACATCTATTAATGTTGAAATAATTTCAGGAATATCAGAATTTCCACAAATTTGACCTATGGTATTACCATCAAGTGGAGTTCCACTCTTAATACAATCAGATAACAATCTTAAAACATTTAAATTAAGCGTTTTATCTTCTCTAACATTTTTGAACTTATTAATAGTAAATGCATAATCTCTAGCAACAGCAGGAGTGGCTGAGTACTTTTGAGATATACCTATTATGCTATTAAGTACACGTTCTTTTTCGGAAAGTGGGAAAAAAGCATTCACTTTATAGTCACGATATGGATTGTTAATATTAAGTAAATGTGGATATGTAATTTCCTGTTTTCTAGCCACTCTATTCATAAATTCATTGAATTTTTCTTCATCATCATATAATCTAGATGTTGCAGGATTATATACATTACCATTTTTCACTAATCCTAAAACTAAATAATTAGAATCCTTTTTTCTAATAACATAATAGTCATAAACATCAGGTACATTTATAGATTGATATGTTTTTTCATTATCATATTTTATAACACAATATATATCATCAGTTCTAACAGAAAGATTATCTTTAAAGACTGAAAGTTTTTGGTCAATAGAATCAGAGAACATATTTTCAATACTAATTGTTTTACTTACCAGCAATTTTTGAAATACATATGGTTCTTTTAATATGTATTTTAATTTATCATAACTAACTACATCTCTTCTAAACTTATTTGTCATATTTAAATAAGAAAGATTAAAGCCCAATAAATGAGCTATACTAGCTTCTGGAAATCTAATATTTAATATATCACCATTACCTAGATACAAATCAACTCTATTATTTTTTACATCTAGTTTTTCAAACCAATTTACACATTTATTAGCCTTATCAATAATTTCATTATATTTAGCAATATTCACACTCATAATTTTCCCCCCCATAAGTATTGCATATTATACCACAAAATTAGTAATTTGTAAATAAGAACTAAAGCATATTTTTCTTCTTAAGAATAATAGCAACTATAACTGATAGTAAAAAAGATAATCCTAATAGTAGATAAAAAGAATAAGGATTATGAGAAAAAGCTCCAAAACTTACATTCATCCCCATGAAAGAAGCTACCATAGTAGGAATAGATACAACAATGGTAATACCAGCTAAGAATTTCATAATACCATTTAGATTATTAGAAATAACAGTAGCTACTGTATCAGTAGTACTACTTAGGATTCCTCTATATAGGTCAGCCATATTACTAGCTTGGTTATTTTCGATAATAGCATCATCTAATAAATCTTCATCTTCTAAGTACATTTCTATTACATTACCCTTTTTTATCTTATCAAGAACAACACCATTACTTTGTAAAGCAGTAATTATATAAGTTAAACTATTCTCTAAAGCTAGTAAGTTTACTAACTCCTCATTTTTAGTAGCAGTCAAAATCTTACTTTCTGCATCTTCTATCTTTTTATCAATATCACGTAATATTTTTAAATATAAAACTGCTAAACGATAAATTATTTGAATAACAAATCTACTCTTCTTATAGGTATAAAATTCTTTAACTTTACCACTAGAAAACTCTTCCAAGAAAGCATACTTTTGTAATGATACTGTTACAATATAATCATTTCTTACTATTAAGATAGCTAAAGGTAGAGTTTTAATCTCATGTAAACCTTTACTACTATCTTTAACTGGTACATCTAAAAGAAGCATCTTAGTACCTTCTTCTTCATCAATTCTAGGCTTTTCATCATCATCCAAGATACTTACTAAAAAGTCTTTTTTAATACCAAGAGAAGAGGAAACCTTTTCTATTTCCTCCTCATTAGGATTTTCTAAATTAACCCAACACCCAATTTCAAAATCATTCAATCTTCTAAATTCATTAGTATTTAAATCTGTATTATAAATCTTTAGCATATTTCCACCTCTTTTTCTACTACATCATACGGTTTTAAATAATATTTGTCAAGCAAAAAGAAGTTACTCTAATACCTTAACTTCTCTTTCCATATTCTTTTCAAAAACTGTCATTTTTTCTTTACTATCTAAAATAACTAAAGCTAATGAATCTATATTTTCATAATGATTATTTTTTAATCTTGTTAATAACCATTCTTCATCCTTACCTATTTCTTTTAAATTATTAATCATTATTTTACCATCTATAACAGCATTGCAACATAATCCTTCATAAGATGTTTTTAATTTCAAGTCCTTACGTTTAACTGGCTGTGCATTACTTTTAGGTAAAAAACTAACTTGACCATTTGCTTCCATAATAGCATATTCTATCTCACTTAAATTAAAATATCCTTGAATTCTAGCTTCTTGTAAGAAATCATTTAAATCAAGTTTACTCTTCTTCAAAGATTTATAGTTAAGCTTTCCATCTTCTATTATAACTGTTGGACAACCAATTAATAATCTTCTAGAAATAATACTTTTGTTAGTTAATAAGGTTATTAAATAAGAGAAAATGGCATAGATAGAAATAGCAAATACTCCTTCATAGAAATTTATATCGTTATTTAAAGTCATCTCTGCTGCAATAGAACCTATACTTATGCCAATAATATAGTCAAAGACATTTAACTGACTGACTTGTTTTCTACCCATTATTTTAGAAAGAATAAATAATACAACAATAGATGTAATTCCTTTACCGAGAATTAATAAATATCCCATAATAATCACCAGTATTAGTATGGTTAAAAATGACTAAAAAATACCAATTATTTGATTATCAACAACATCTATTTTTTCATAATTTGGATTTTTTGGTAAACCAGGCATAGTAACTATTTTTCCAAGCAAAATAGTGATAAAGCCTGCTCCTTGATTGATTACTATATCTTGAACCGTTAAATTGTTATCCTTAGGAAATCCTAACTTTTTAGCATCATCAGAAATTGAATACTGTGTCTTAGCTACACAGATAGGAAGATATTTTAGATTTAATTTATCAATTAATTTAAGTTTTTCTAAAGCTTTAGTAGTATAATCTATCTTCTTTGCATGATATACTTTTTCCCCTAGAATTTCTAACTTTTCAGTAATAGTCATATCATCTGTTAAAAGTGGAGTAAATGATGTTTCTTTACTTGCTAGATTCTTTACTTTATTTGCCAAGTCTATAGCACCTTCTCCCCCTTTAGTATAACTATCAGTTATAGCAAAAGAATAACCTTTAGATTCAATATAATCTCTTAATTCGTCAATATATTCATCTTTATCAGTATCAAAGTGATTACAACATACTACTATTGGAACATTATAATTAGCAAGATGTTCTAGATGAGCATCTATATTAGAAAGACCTTTCTTAAAGTCATTATTACCATGATGAAGAATTGATCTAATAGTAACTACTAAAACAATTGTAGAAGGTTTTTCTTCTGCTACATTACAAAATAGATTCATAAATTTTTCTGCTCCTAAGTCTGCTCCAAAGCCAGCTTCTGTTATTACATAATCTGATAGGGATAAAGCTAATTTAACAGAAGTGATACTACTACAACCATGAGCAATATTAGCAAATGGACCACCATGAATAAAGGCTGGAGTTCCTTCTAAGGTTTGAACAAGATTTGGTAAAAAAGCATCTTTTAATAATGCTGTTAGGGCTCCTTCTAGTTTTAAATCATGAGCAGTTATGGGATTACCATCTTTATCTAGACCTAGTAATAAATTACCCAGTCTTTTTTTTAAGTCGTTTAAAGAAGAAGCTAGACAAAATAGTGTCATTATTTCACTAGCAGATGTAATTGTATAACTATCATTATATTCTTTTTTATTACAAGTTAAAGTTATATTTCTTAGACACCTATCATTCATATCTACGGCTCTTTTAAATAGTATTTTCGAAAAGCCAAGACTATTACCTTGCTCTATATGATTATAAATAGCAGCACTTACTAGATTATTACAAGAAGTAATAGCATGAAAATCACCAGTAAAGTGTAAGTTTATATCAGTCATTGGTACTACTTGACTATATTCTCCACCAGTAGCTCCTCCTTTTAAACCAAAGACAGGTCCTAAAGATGGTTGTCTTAAAGCTAGTGATACTTTCTCTCCAAGCCTAGAAAAAGCATCAGCAAGGCCAATACTTACCGTTGTTTTACCTTCTCCATAAGGAGTAGGACTCATAGCTGTTACTAATATAAGTTTACCTTTCTTACTACTTATTTCTTTTTTTACTTTAGCTTTATCATTACCATATAAAATAAGATTATCATCAGTAAGATTAAGTTTTTTAGCTATCTCTTTTATAGGTTTAGACTTAGTATTATTACATATTTCTATATCTGTCATTAACATCACTTTCCTTTTAACTAGTAGTATATCACAAATTTTTAAAATTTTTTTGCAAGATGCCAATTTTGTAAATTCAGGGTATAAAAAGTACCGAATTTTGTAAATTCCTAGAGAGCCAGTGCCATTTTCAGCCTAAAAAAAGTCTGAATTTGCAATTTTCCCCTTTTGCATTCTAAATTAACTTATGTTATTGTAAATCCCGTTAAGAAAAAAGGAGGGAATTTATGAGAAAAATATTATTATTCTTAACAATTACCAGTATATTCTTCTTATGTAACACTACCAAAGTATATGCTAAAACAAATAGTTTCTATGAAGGTGAATATGTCAGAGACATATACATGGTAAGGTATGATAGAAGCACTAGTACTAAATACTATCAAAAAGCAAGGTTTTATCGTAGAGTTGGGGATAGCAGTGCAGCATACTGTCTAGAACCATTTAAGGTTTTTCAAGGAAGCAGTTCAACGTATGAAGGAGTAGAAGAACAGAATATCTATGACAAAGATACATGGCAAAGAATAACTGATTTAGTAGCATTCGGTTACTTATACAAAGATCACACTGATGCTAAATGGTATGCTATTACACA
This sequence comes from uncultured Bacilli bacterium, assembly GCA_934177995.1. GTDB lineage: Bacteria > Bacillota_I > Bacilli_A > RF39 > UBA660 > Onthousia. The sequence continues at coordinate 2,135 of CAKPPW010000001.1, read as the reverse complement.
AATGATGATTTGGGAAACAGTAGATAAGAATAACAGTTTCTATTTTACTGATACTTTAAATGGAAATAAAATTGATATTCTTAATAATGAAAGAAATGAAATAGAAAGATTAATTAAAGATAGTAAACGAAAACCAAGTTTTACTAATAGTACTTATCATGCACTTGTTGGTAAACAAATATCAATAACAGATACAACTGGTGTTTTACCAAACTTTACTACTGTACTTGATAGTGACAGTACATTAACTGACAATACATTTACTATTAAAAAGAAAGAAGCAAAATGTTACACTCAAAAATTTTACAGCAATTATGGTTTAAATAGACAATTAGCATTATTTTATAATAATGAAACATCACAAAAAATTGTATCTCTTGGAGATAGTAAACCATTAGAGATAGCAGTAAATTTTTGTTTCCATGAACTACAATTAAATCTTACTAAAGTAGATAAAGATACTAAAGACTTTACAGGACAGGGAGATGCTAGTTTACAAGATACTATTTTCACTCTTTACAATGAAAAGATGGAAAAGATAACTGTTATTACTTTTGATGATAAAGGTAAGGCAACAATTATTGGTAAAGGAGAGGACTCTAAAATAGATTTTGGAACTTACTATCTTCAAGAAAATAAAGCAGGAATTGGTTATCAAAAAGACGACACTCTTTACAAAATAGTATTTGATGAAAATCATACTAGTATTGACATGACCTTAGAGAATGAAGTTATTAAAGGAAAAGTAATATTAGAAAAAAGTTATGGTGATAAAAACCTAATGAAGAGTGAAGCTGGTGTAATCTTTGAAATTTACAATAAAGATAAAAAACTAGTAAATACTATAACTACAGATGAAGATGGACTAGCTTCTATAGAATTACCATATGGTCACTATACTATTAAACAAAAAACAACTACAGAAGGCTATAGCAAAATAGAACCATTTGAAGTCTTTATTGACAAAACAAAAGATTATAAATATAAGATTTATGATTATAAGGAAGAAAAACCTAAAAAGGAAGAAATTATCATAGTAGATGTACCAAATACTTATTTAAATATTCCTAAAGCATTAATAGGATGTAGTATCTAATGAAAAAGAAACTAGTTTTACTACTTACTAGTTACGTAGTCTTCTGCTTTTGTATCTATCAAAATAACAATATAAAATCTACCACAATTAAAACTGATAACATTGAAAGAGTAACTAATACCGCCTCTATTAAAAAAGATGAAGTAAACACTAAAGAAATTAATAATGATTCATTAGCAATTTTATCTATCAAAAAAATCAATCTAAAAGAAAATATTTATCCTTTAGATGATAAAAGAAATAATGTAGAAGAACATGTCACTATCCTAAATGGCTCAAATTTAACTAATGATTCTTTAATTATTTTAGCAGCTCACTCTGGGTATGGAAAACTAGCTTATTTCAACAGATTAGATGAATTAAAAACAGGTGATAAAATTGAATTAAATATTAATAATGAAAAACTTACATACATACTAAAAAAGAGTGAGGAACAAAATAAAACTGGTAAAATTGAAATAGTAAAAGATAATACTAAACAACTAATCCTAACAACTTGTAGTAAAAGTGATAAAACCAAACAATTAGTTATATACTGTGAAAAAATATAGGCCTATCTCTGGTCTATATTTTACTTGCAATATCCTTTTTTCTGATAAATCTTACCTACTATATAATAACTAGCTAGTATTAAAACAACAGTTAGAAAACACCCTATAATAATTTCTAATAAGAAATTATTAGTAAGTCCTATAACTGATACTACTATAGCAATATCTAGTGAACTAACAAAACTTATTATGTTTAATAATCTTTTATAATTAACTTTCTTTAAATCTAAATTATAGCAATTAACTAAATATTGAACTTCAATTGGTTTCTTCCTTTTCTTATCTTTTTTGCATTTACGAACTAATATTAATTCATAAATTAATAAAATCACTAAAAAAGTCAAAAGAAATACAACTACCTCTGTCATTTATATCATCTACTTTCTCTAACAAAATTATATCAGAAAAATCAAAAAAAAAGAAGACTAAGCTTCTTCTACTAATTTTAAGATAACAGTTAAAGCTCCATCTCCACGACGTTCACTTAA